>CAKZNU010000099.1 GCA_937132175.1 uncultured euryarchaeote | reverse complement strand
AAGTAGATGAAGAGTACATCGGTAGAGTGCTGAAAACTGAGAAAAATGACGTTGACCTGGAGTCACCGGAGGAAACAATAAACGTATACAGCACAGGGAGCGAAGCCGTGGTATCTAATCAGGTATGCTCGCCGGGAAGAGGCCTCTACCGTAAAAGATCGAACGAGAAAAGACCTTTCTCCTCCCCGATATCACTTGACCCGGTACAGGCCAGAACACTGGTGAATCTCTCGGGAGCGGAGCCAGGTCAGAAAGTTCTGGATCCTTTCTGTGGGACCGGCGGCGTACTGATCGAAGCCGGACTGTGCGGAATGGCGGTAAAAGGCACAGATGTACAGCAGAAGATGGTAGAAGGCACCAGAGAAAACTTAGAGGCCTTCGGCATCTTAAACCATGATGTCAGCTGCAAAGATATCTCTGATGTCGAGGCCGGGGAGGCAGACGTCATAGTCACGGATCCTCCGTACGGAAAGTCATCCTATACCTCCGGAAACCCTCTGAAGCAGTTCCTGGATCTGGTGAAAGATTTTGACGGTACATGTGTCTTCATGTACAATGAACCAGAGGTAGGTGGGTACAGGTCTGAGTTCGAGATCTACGAGCACTCAAGCCTCACAAGATACGTATTTATCGAGTAGGGCTTTACTGCCAGTATCTATCAGGCACCTGTGTTTCCGGTTTATAAAGAACGCGGGAGCGGAAACCAACCGGCCCGAGATCAGGATCGCCGAGGAGCCCGGAGAACTCTTCTCTCCATCTATCAGAATCCTCTACCGGTTCTACATCGCCAGTATCGGGATCACTGATCTCGAGTATATACCCCACAGCGTCCTCTGAAACCTCCTCAGGATAGAAGGCTTTGCCCTCCTCGAGGTTGATGTAGGCAGGAGCCTTGGAGGCGTCTAGATCATCTCTTAACCGGGCTTTTGCAAGAGATTCTGTCAGTGCGTAGATCTCTTTCTCGTCCTGCGAGTAGTACGTTTTCACTTCTTCCCTTAAACTCTCCAAACCTACTTTCTCTGTCATTTTCTGTATGCTGATACATGGCTCAATCATTTAAGATCAGGACCGAAAATCGAACACATGAAGGTATGGACCGTAGGAACTTCGAGCGCGGTGCCGACCTCTGACAGAGGTCTTCCGGCGAATCTGATAAGCTACAAGGGTGAACGTATACTTTTTGACTGTGGAGAAGGGACACAGAGAGAGCTCATGTCCAAGAAGCTCGGAATAATGGATATATCACGGATATTTATATCGCACTGGCACGCAGATCACTTCTCTGGTCTGCTTGGACTTATACAGACCATGGAGATGGAGGGCAGGGAGGAACCTCTCTGCATCTACGGTCCGCCCAGAACCGAGGAGTTCACGGAAAACATTCTGGATACCGGATACTTCTCCAGAAGCTTCGATATCTTCGTGGAAAACATAACCGAGGGAGATGAGATCGTAGGGGAAGGATACCGCATCGAACCTTTCGAGGTCGAACACGGGGTAAACGCCTTCGGGTACAGCTTCATAGAGGAGGAAAAAAGGAAGGCCGATAAGGAAAAGATGGAAGAGATCGGTCTAGGAGCATCACCCAAGATAGGGAAGTTAAAACAAGGAGAAGAGATTGAATGGGAGGGAGAGACCGTAGAGCCTGGGCAGGTGATAGAGGAGATGCCGGGCAGAAAGATAGTGTACTCTGGGGATACCTCGAAATGCAGAAATCTTATTGAACACGCAGAAGACGCAGACCTGCTGATCCATGAATCGACATGTCTAGACGAGATGATAGACGACAGGAGACACCATACCTCTGCCAGACAGGCAGGAGAGATCGCCCGGGAGGCGGACGCAGAGAGACTTGTACTTACACACATATCGAGAAAGTACCGGAACCGTGGAAGAGAACTGAGGGAAGAGGCATCAAAGGAGTTTCAGAACGTGGAAGTGGCAGATGACGGAGAGTGTTTTGAAATAAAGCCTCACAGGCCTGAAGACCGCTAGCTCTCAAAAAACCGGACCTGCTTTCTGACAATTCTTTATTTCTCTCTCGTCAGCTTTCTGTCCTCGCTTGGCTCGACCTCTATCTCTGCTCTGTCAAACTCCTGTTTGATCTCTCCTTCTTTCACCCGGTCCAAGAAAACCGCCAGCGCCGCTATCTCACTGTGAGGCTGATTCCCAACGGAAACGTTGAACTCTACGTTTTCGTACACCCATCTCGGGACCTTTTCGGCACCGACTATCACAAGCAGGTCTTTCTCATCCGACAGACGGTCCCTAAGTACGTCTTCCATCTCATTGATTCTCTCGCCGTACATCGTCAGATGTACCCTTAGGCCCTCGAACTCGCTGATCTCTTTCCTCCATGAGTTCTCGTACCTGATGGATATCTCTCCTCCCCATCTATCAACGATGTCTCTCTGGCTCTGGATCATAGAGCTGTCCTCGTCGCCGGAGAAAACCACCTCATCGGCACCCCACTGCCTGGCAGTCAGTCCCACATGGGTAGATATACGGTCGTCCCTCCCGTGACGGTGTCCAAGCCTCAATACTTCAAGCATAGAATCTCTGTGCCAAGAATACATTTTAAATCCAGAGTTTTTCGGCAAAGGTATATTAAGGATATCACGTTAATGTTGGGGTATGGGATTTATCTCAGAGTACATCGACGTATTCAAGCGCGTACTCACGGAGCCGGATGCATTCTTCGAACAAGAGGATAGAACTAACGGCTTCGCGTTCCCGATCAGGTTCGCTGCAGTCTCATCACTGATATATGGGGTTCTGGGAGCCACAAGAACTCTTATCTTCGGAGCCCAGATGGGAATAGAGCAGACCGCCATACCGGGGCTTGCAGCCTTCTCTGTAGTTCTGACACCTATCGTATCGCTTATAGGTATCTTCATCTCCGCAGGACTGATACACTTATTTGTATCCCTGTTCGGAGGAGAAGGCGGCTACGAGGCTACAGCAGCAGTAATGTGTTATGCCACAGCCCTTTCTGTAGTGGTATCAGCTCTTTACCTGATCCCTCTACTGGGAGCCTTACTCGCCTTTGTACTGGCGTTTTACGGCATATACATACAGGCAAGAGGCCTGGAGCACTTCCATGACATCAGTCTTGGAAAAGGCATTGCCTCAGTGATAATACCTGCAGTAATCCTGCTGGTGATCGTGCTTGTGCTTATGTTTACTCTATTCGCTGGATTTGTAGCTCTCTCCGCACCTCTCGGATAGACGGAGGGAGCACCTTAACTTCTTCAACCAGGCCTCTGGGAACCGCGGATATAAATCTGTGAGTGCACCGTGATGTTAGAGGATTCAAGATGAGTTTAACTGTGGAACTGCCTGATGGCTCGGATTTGGAAGTTGAGAAAAACTCTACCGTTGAGGACGTCGCCTACGAGATAGGCACCGGGCTGGGAAATGACACCGTTGCAGGAAAGATAAACGGAGAACTGGTTGCAAAGGAGGATAATGTTTCAGACGGAGACCTCGTGGAGATCGTGACCGAGGACTCGGAGGAGTACATAGATGTCTTGAGACACTCCACGGCACACGTCTTTGCACAGGCCTTGAAAAGGATCTACGGGGACGAAGCCAAGCTGACAATTGGTCCCTGGACTGATGAAGGATTTTACTACGATGTGGCCGGTATAGATTTAGACGAAGACGACCTCAGAGAGATAGAGGATGAGATGCAGAGTATCGTGGAGGAAGACCTCAGTATTGAGCGTGAAACCCTGGGTCGCTCGGAGGCTGAAGACTTTTTTGGGGAAAACAGGTACAAGAGAGAGATCCTGGAGGAAGAGGCCTCAGGGAAGGATGAAGTCTCCTTTTACAGACAGGGGGAGTTCAGAGATCTGTGTAAAGGGCCTCATGTAGACTCTACCGGTGAGATAGGGGGCTTCAGGCTTCTGGAGATCGCCGGTGCATACTGGCGTGGAGATGAGGAAAACGAGATGCTTACAAGAGTTTATGGTACAGCCTTCCCGTCAGATGACGGTTTAGAGGAGTTTATGGAGAGACGCAAGGAGGCGGAGAAACGTGATCACCGCCGCATAGGACAGGAGATGGATCTCTTCTCGGTACCGGAGTTTGCACCCGGAGCACCGCATTACCACAGGGCAGGAATGAAGGTTAGACGTGAGCTGGAGGAGTATATACGTGAGAAAAACCAGGAACTTGGATACGAGGAGGTATGGACGCCTGAACTCAACCGGGCAGATCTCTGGAAACGTACAGGCCACTACGATGCCTTCAAGGAAGACGGAGAGATGTTTGCATGGGAGCAAAACGACGAGGAGTACGGACTGAAGCCTATGAACTGTGCAAACCACTCACACATCTTTGACTCCGACAAACGCTCGTACAGGGATCTTCCCATAAAGCTCTCTGAGTTTGGAACCGTAAACAGGAACGAACAGTCCGGAGAGCTTTCAGGGCTGCTAAGAGTTAGGGTACTGACACAGGACGACGGACACGCATACATACAGAAGGAAAACATAGAGGAAGAGATCAGGGACCATCTCAGCACCATCACCGAGATGTACTCAGAATTCGGCCTCGAAACCAAGTTTATACTGGAGACAAAGCCAGAGAAGGCGCAGGGACCGGCAGAGCTCTGGGAAGAGGCAGAGTCATCGCTCAGGACAGCCCTCAGCGAGGAGGTAGACAGCTACGAGGAAAAGCCCGAGGAAGGAGCCTTCTACGGTCCAAAGATCGGTGTGGAGGTCCAGGACGCAATCGGCAGGGAGTGGCAGCTTGGAACAGTACAGCTTGACTTCGTAATCCCCAGAAACTACGGGCTGAAGTACGTGGGAGAAGACAACGAAGAGCATTACCCTGTCATGATCCATAGAGCGATTCTTGGATCGATCGAAAGGTTTATGGGCGTCATGATAGAACACTTTGCCGGAGAGTTCCCTGTATGGCTGGCACCGGAACAGGTCCGTATACTGCCTGTAACAGACGATAACCTGGGATACGCCAGAGAGCTCAAGGATAAACTAGAGGAGTTCCGCGTAGGTATCGAGGACCGCTCCTGGACCGTAGGAAAGAAGATACAGGCCGCACATGATGACAACGTACCCTACATGCTGATCGTCGGAGACGATGAGGAAGAATCCGAGACAGTATCGGTAAGGGACAGGAACGAAAACGAGCTCGGAGACCTCGGCGTAGAGGAGTTCATCGAGAAGCTCGGAGAAGAGTACAGATCCAGAAGCCTTGAAACGGGGATCGCCGAGTAAGGTACAGCCTTTTATTCAAGGCCGGCAATCTTTCCTTTATGGATCCGGAGTCAAACATAAGGAAGATACAGATTCACAGGATACTTGCCGCCTTCCATCTATTCACCCCTGTAATAATCCTGTTTTTCACGGAGAACGGCCTGAGCCTGATACAGGCAGCTTTACTGCAGTCAGTATATACAGCCGGGGTACTCTTCCTTAGAAGGCCTGCGGCAAAGCTCTCGGACAGATACGGAAGACGCATAGCTCTGGCGATCTCAGGAGCCTTACTCTTCGGATCAGTTTCCGCTTTAAGCCTCTCAACGCGGTTCATAGAGTTTCTGACGGCACAGATACTTTTCGCAGCAGGCGTGTCACTGGAGGCCGGTTCCTCAAAGGCCCTGTTGAGGGAAACTTTACAGGACGCCGATGAGACCGGACGCTACGGAGAAATCTGGAGCAAGACATCTACCTACGGACTTATCTCCGCCTCTCTGGCATGCCTGATCGGAGGGCTAATAGGACAGGAGTCGCTTCGACTCGTTTTCCTGGCTATGACACCCATCTACCTCCTGATGATGCCTGTATCTCTTTCCCTCAGGTCTCCGGAAGCCGAGAGAGAACTCACGGCAGAGACTCCGAGACTCAGCGAGATACTCAAGCCGGAAGACCACAGCCTCTCAGATTTAGCGAGATCCTCCGGAGAAGCAACTCTGAAGTCCGGATACTTCCTTTACCAGCCCTTTCTGGCAGGTATAGGGGCTTCAATCGGTCTAATCGGAGTGGCCTTCTCCGCCATGACCTTGACATATGCCATAGGCTCAAAACTGGCTCAGAG
>CAKZNU010000098.1 GCA_937132175.1 uncultured euryarchaeote | reverse complement strand
TTGATAGGTAGATTATTTTGGCCACGGTGAAAAAATTCCGGTAAACATTTACCGAATAGGTATGAATATCGAGTCTGAAGAAGTGAAGAAGGGGGCTGTAGCTGTACTTGTTTTCCTTCTGGCTACCTTCGTTGGTACACAGGTTGGCTCAGGCGAACAGGTACAGGAACCGGGTGTAGAGATAAACTCTTCAAACAGTATTGTCCAGCCAGTCCTGAACTCGTCTCTTCAGGTGCTTCTGGAGGATTCTGCGAATGCTTCCTTCTATCTTGACAGGGACGGGGACGGCTCGGCTGAGAAGAAACTGGAGCTGGTGAAGGAGGGGGATGTCCACAGAAGATCTCTTTTGCTGGATACCCGTAGAGGTCTCTTCCGTGCGACCGTGACTTATGTTGATGATCCGAACGTCACGGATGATGCCGAGATGAGTTTTGAATCCTTGCGTCTTCTCCGCTAGCGCCAGGGCGCAAACTCCGGGTCAACCGTGCGTTTTTCCCTCTTGATGGAGTCTATCCTGTCTATATCTTCTTCATCAAGTTCAAGTTCCAGGGCTTCGTAGTTTTCCTGTATATGCTGTCTGGAGGTTGCTTTCGGTATCGGCTTCACGCCCTCTTTCTGCATAAGCCATGCCAGACTTACCCGGGCTTCGCTGGCTCCATGCTTCTCCGCTATCCCCTGAAGCTCCGGTACTTCGAAGACCTTTCCACGTGCCAGAGGCGAGTAAGCAACGAGATCAATGCCGTGATTCCGGCATCTCTCGAGCAGTTTCTCCTGCTGTAAAACAGGATGCATCTCTACCTGGTTTGCTATGATATGTTCTCCTGCGATCTCCATCGCCTCGTCAAGCCCTTCTGCCGTGAAGTTACTGACGCCTATGTACCGGGCCATATCTCTTTCAACCAGCTCCTTCATTGCGTTCAAACTCTCCTCGGGTCTGTATTTTCCTGCCGGCCAGTGAACATACATCAGATCAACCTTCTCGACCCCCAGCTTTCTGAGGGATTCCTCTGTTGAGGAGATTACATTGGAGCGGTTCAGCTTGTCTATCCAGATCTTCGAG
>CAKZNU010000097.1 GCA_937132175.1 uncultured euryarchaeote | reverse complement strand
GCATACAGGACGTCTTCGAGGAGTTCAGATCAAGACTCTCAGAACTCGACGAAGAAGAAAGGGAAAGCTTTGTCGAAAACGCTGTCGAGGAAACAGGGTTCCAAGTAGACAGGATCGAGGCTGGAAAAGAGTATCTTGACCTGACGGATCACGAGTACGAGGAAACAGATTCGGAAGGCTTTGTTCTTGTATCAGAGGACGGAAACAGGAGGAGAAGCTTCACCCTGAATACGGTAACGAAGAAGTTCAGAAAGGAAAACCGTACGGAAGTTGCGAAGAAACTCTTCGATAAAGAATGAAGCTCAGAAAGAAGTTCCGTTGGGACTACCCGTACATGAACGCCAGGACAAGAGCTCGGACCTCAAAGCTTCTGGACAGATCAGACTACCAGAAACTTGTCAGGATGAGCCTAAACGAGATCTCAAAGAAGCTGGAGGAAGGCCAGTACAAAAAGGAGATAGATATGCTCGGATCAGAGTACAGCGGAGCCGAACTCCTGGAGAAGGCACTGCACAGACACGCAGTGAACAGCCTGAAAGCCATGGCAGAGATGAGTCCCGAAGAAATAGAATCCTTCATCAGGACATACACAAGAAGATACGATATACAGAACATCAAAGAGGTTACAGGGACGGGAGACGTTGATATAGACTCTATAGCGGTAACCGGTCTGGAACTGGATAGAGAAGACTTGAAGGAGCTACAGGGAAAAACCACGGAGGAAATCAAAGAGAGTCTTGAGTTCGGTGAACCGTATGACTCGATGATGGACGGCTGTGAATCCATATCGGAGCTTGACGAGGCTCTTGATAAGGCACACCACAGAGAGCTCGAAGAACTATGTGAAAAAACCGGTGACGAGGCAATACTTGATCTCCTGAAGTCTGAAATAGAGTTCAACGACATCAAGACAGCATTACGGCTCAAGAGATATGGGGCCGGAAAAGAGGAGGTAACGGAGAGGCTGATGATGGAAGATACCTCAGAGACCGTCGAATCGTTAGCTGAAGCCGAGACGGAGGAGGAATTTCTCGAAATCCTGAACGGGACGGAATGGAGCACGGATGCAGAGACAGTTACGGAGGCCGAACACGTGATGGAGGTAAAAAGACTGGAAAGATCTCTTTCAGGGCTGAGAGAGGGATACCTCGGCGCAGCGCCCGTACTTGGATACATCATCGCGAAGATGATCGAGGTCGAGAACCTGGAAACCCTGGTCAAGGCCAAAAAAACCGGCGTGATGGACCAAGAGGAGATAATGCAGAGTATGGTGATAGCTGAATGAGTGAGAAAACGGAGAAAGATGTTGCAGTAATCGGGAGCAAAGAGTTCTGCAGAGGCTTCGAGCTCGCAGGAGTAAACGAGACCTACGGAACCGAAGACTACCAGGAAAGGGTTGAGAAGCTCCTAGACAGGGAGGATCTCGGTATACTGGTTACCGAGCAGAGACATATGGAGAAGCTGGCAGGACGCGTAAGACAGGAGGCAAACTCCAGTGTAAGCCCTGTGGTAGTTTCTCTCTCGGAAGACGGGGAAAGCGAGATGTTGCAGGAGAAAATCAAGAAGGCGATAGGCGCAGACATAACAGGATAATTCAGAGGTTTAACCTAAAATGGAGAACACAGAGACCAACGAGGACGAGAAATAATGGCAGACGGACAAATCTATGAGGTAACAGGACCGGTAGTAGTAGCAAAGGACATGAACCCACAGATGTACGACGTGGTACACGTCGGCGAAGAAGGACTTATGGGCGAAGTCATCCAGATAGAGGGAGACAAGTCCTACATACAGGTCTACGAGGAAACCACAGGCGTCAAGCCAGGAGAGCCTGTAGAAAACACGGGCTCTCCACTCTCCGTGGAGCTCGGACCAGGATTACTAACCTCGATCTACGACGGCCTACAGAGGCCTCTACCAAAGCTACAGGAGATGACAGGAGACTTCATCTCACGTGGAGAAGACGCTCCGGGAGTAGACCTCGAGGAGGAGTACGACTTCGAGGCACAGGTAGAGGAAGGCGATAAGGTATCAGGCGGAGACGTACTCGGAACCGTAGAGGTAGACTTCGGAACACACAAGGTTATGCTGCCGCCGGACAGAGAGGAAAAAACCGTGTCTGAAGTCAAGGAGGGAGAGTACTCGGTCACTGAAACCGTCGTGGAGTTCGATGACGGAACAGAGGTGGCAATGAGACAGGAATGGCCTATCAGACAGGATCGACCTGTAGAGGAAAACCTCAAGCCCGAGGTTCCGTTGACGACAGGACAACGGGTCCTGGACGGACTCTTCCCGATCGCAAAGGGAGGAACAGCAGCGGTACCCGGAGGATTTGGGACAGGAAAAACAGTAACACAGCAGTCACTGGCAAAGTTCTCCGACGCAGACATAA
>CAKZNU010000096.1 GCA_937132175.1 uncultured euryarchaeote | reverse complement strand
ATGCACACGGTCAGGTTCCACGTAGTCCAGAATCCTCTGGTAATGTGTTATCATGAGTATACCACGGTCGTCGTCCGCGAGAAGATTGATCCCTTTCGCTACAACCTTCAGGGCGTCGATATCAAGTCCCGAATCTATCTCGTCCAGTACCGCATAATCCGGCTGTAAGACAGCCATCTGGAGGATCTCGTTTCTCTTCTTTTCTCCTCCCGAAAAGCCGTCGTTGAGGTATCTGCGGGCGTATTCCTCGTCCATATCAAGCATGTCCAGTTTCTCTCTGAGTAACTCGTTGAACTCTGTCTTAGGTATTGGGTCGTCCCCTCTTTCCTCACGTCTGGAGTCAATCGCTTCCTTCAGAAACTCAGATACCTTGATTCCTGATACCTCTGCCGGATACTGAAACCCTAGGAAGAGTCCTTCTCTCGCCCTTTCATCTGTTTCCTCATCGGTGACGTCTTCCCCATTTACAAGTATGGTGCCTGAGTCGATGGAGTAGGTGGGGTTGCCCATGAGGGACTTACAGAGGGTAGACTTACCGGAGCCATTCGGACCCATGATAGCATGGATCTCTCCTGGCTGGACCTCCAGCGATATACCCTCCACAATGTCTTCGTCCTCTACCGATACCTCAAGATTCTTTACCTCTAAGCTCATGTTTATGCTTGTTCCAGGAACCTTCTTAAGCCGACCCAGATCAATGTCAAGTCTCCGGTGACAGAACTTACTGCTCTGTTTCGTTTTCCAGTGCCTGCTGTACAGCCTTGAGAGCCAGTACGGCACACTTTCTCCGCATAGGGGAGATCTCTGTTCCAAGCTTCTCGACCATCCATTCTCCCGGAAGATCCTCGACTTCTTCCGTATCCATTCCCTGAAGGGTCTGTGAAGCTATCGAGGCCGCGGCTGTAGATATCGCACATCCCTCTGTCTGGTGTTTTATCTCCTGTATGGAGCCGTCCTCCGATTGCACGTAGATGTGGACGGTGTCACCACAGCTTGCGTTTTCTCCTTCTGCCTGCATATCGGTCTCGAGTTTGCCTGTGTTTCTGGGCCTCTTGTAATGATCAAGTATCTCTTCCTTGTACATCTGAACACGTTTAATACAGAAGGATTAATATTTACCTATGGATTATTTTTCAAGAGAGGAAGCTGCGGTTGCGGTCTCGGGTGTAGTCTCTATGGGCCTGGAGATAGTTGCGGGCAGGGTTGTAGCTCCGGAGTTCGGCTCCACGATATACACATGGGGCTCAATTATCGGAATATCTATGCTGGCTCTCAGCCTCGGATACCATAGAGGCGGAAAGAGATCGACCGATATATCAGGCTTCGAGGCACTCAGTTCCTCCCTGAGGCTGACCTCTGTATCCATACCTCTTGTCATGTTTCCTCGCGGAAGCATCGTCACGATGTCTTGCAGCCTTCTGCCTGGGCTTATGAATGCACCGCTGGTTTCGGTACCGCTTCTTTTCGTTCTACCAAC
>CAKZNU010000095.1 GCA_937132175.1 uncultured euryarchaeote | reverse complement strand
AGATATTTCCGAGAAAACAGATGAACTTCGGGCAGAGGAAGAGGAGCTTGAAAGGAGACAAGAGGCAAAAGAGGTCCTCAACAGAGCCACCGAGCTGGCGCACAGAGAACTGAAAGACCATCACACCGAGCTGTACGAATTTCTAAAGGAGTACAGAGACTTCTCAGACCAGACCATGAAGGACGCAAAGGTGGGCTTCATTAGTTCAGACCTGTCAGAGACGTTAAAGGAGAGGTTCTCAGAGCAGCAGCTTCTTGACTCAGGTCTTTTCTACGAAAGAGACGGACAGATACAATGCCAAATGTGGCGCAGAGTAGTGTTCCCGTACATGAGAGGAGATAACACCAAGTATATGATCGGTGGTGTGCCTAAAGAGCAGGCGCCAGAGCCCTATGGAGGTATGCTGGAGAACAGCTCTGCAAAGTACAAGAAGCTGAACACGACAGAGTACAACGAACACATTGTATACCAGTTTAAGCAGGACTCTCAGAGCTCCGATACCGTAGTCATTACGGAAGGCGTGACGGATGCCATATCTGTGCATCAGGCAGGATACAACGTCTCAAGCCCCGTAACGACACAGTACAGCGATGAGGATATACAGAGAGTATGCCAGGAGGCCAAGCATTACAGCACGGTATACATCTGTATGGATGCAGACGATGCAGGGCAGGAAGGGGCACGGAAGACAGCGCACGAACTCTCAAAAGAAGGCATAGAGGCACAGATAGTATCTCTGGATGAGGGAGATCTTGATGACTACACGAGTAGACACGGATACGATCTCCAGGAGCTTCTGGAGGACGCAGAGCTGTATATAGATGTTCTGGATCAAGAGCTGGAAAACGCCTCAAGGCAGGAAATTACAGAGATCAAGCACGCCATCTTCGAGGCAGTAGAATCATGGGATAAACCGAGGAGATGCGAGGTCCTGTCACAACTGTCGCGTGGAACCAAGAAAGAGAATAAAGACCAGTTTGATGAGTGGTTATCTACTGAGCAGACTGAGCAGACTGAGCAGACTGAGGGGTTTTCCCATGAAGATTCTCGTGCGCGGACATACTTTCGTCTGAATCAGGCTTATCATCAGACACGAGATCATGATACACACCCGTTATTTCAGACCTATCACAGGCATCCAGAAATGTAGAGAGCTCTATTTCCACAGCAGTGTATCCTGAGCTATCCTTAGTCTTCTGAGAGGTACGGCGCAGTATGTCGTGCTCTTTCATCTTCCGAATAATGGATTTAGATGTAGCACGGTACTCTGCGTCCTCGCTCAAGTCCAAGTGTTCATTTACAGCATCCGCAAGGTCTGAGGCACGGATCTGTACAACCTTGCTGTCTTCTGTCTTGAACTCGGAGCTTATCTCCTCGAACAGATGTGTGACTCTTTCCCCAACGTTGTTCACATCTTGCATCCTCATACTCTCCCTAATCCTTTCCTCTACAGCTTCAGCTCTGTCTTGGCCTTTGAAGTGCTTTACTATCCCCTTGAACAGAGCCATCTTGTCCTCATCCCTGGCTGTATCGTCAAGGTTTTCACGGACCTCCTGAATGCTCTCCAGAACATCCTCGTAGTTCTTGAGAAGATAATAGGCCATCTCTGCTTGTAGGTCCTTAATCTTCCTGTACTCCCTATCTCCCATCTTATCAGGGTTTTTCAGACCTTTCTCCTGTGTCCTTACAGTCTTCAGAATGACGTTCCTACTCATGAAACTGTCTGAGAAGCCATATATGCTGTTTGTGGACATTGTCTTAGGGCAGAAGGATTGTATCTCCTGTATCTGCTCTGCAACGTTGTTACTGGCATCTACATTGGTTATATTGTACACACCGCCCTTTCGCTGTCCGGTGTTGTAGAGCCCCTGCATCTGTGTCTTTTTGTCGTCTCCCTGTTTCTCCATCTCATCCTGATGTAGAGTCGTAAAGTACCCATGAGCATACCGTACAGCAGTAGCAGGCGTTAGGTTCCCCGCAAAACATCCGTTGTAATTCAGGTGGGATGTAACCTTCTGCCATGTGCTCTTTCCGGTATCCTCCTGTCCTGTAAGAAGGATGTAGACTGTGTACCCTATTACAGGCAGCAGGAACGTGTGCATGCTGTATGCTACGGATACATCATACCAGGAGTCATGGTAATGGCTCCAGTAGTCATCCAGAACATCTCGCGCATCGTCATATATCTCTTCTCCTGTACGCGGTTCTTTCCTGTCCAAGAC
>CAKZNU010000094.1 GCA_937132175.1 uncultured euryarchaeote | reverse complement strand
GGTCATTACCGATCCGATGTAGGTATCCGACCTGATGACAGCGTAGACGCTCAGAAGCGACGTGAAAAATACTGTTACCAGCGGAAGGCTGTAGTTGAGACTGATCCAGGGAAGACCGGAGAGGATGAATCCGCCGACCGTCGACGAGATCGAGACTGCAAGAATCCATACGATATATGTTCTCAGGAGTCCGGTTTCTACCCGGGAGGAGACCTCATCACTCAGCTCGTCAAGTAATTCGAGTCCTGATCTGTAGAACCTGTCTGGACCCGGAATCGATGAAACATAGCTGTTTAGCCTCTCTGGAGAGTCTCCCCTCTTCATCCAGCCGAGGGCTCCAAGAGAGAAGGTTGCCGCACTCATGACAACCGCCGGCTTCAAGGAGTGAGGAAGATGTACGGAGAAACCATGTGCCGAGCCGGCAAGTGTTTTCAGAGCCTCTGAGAGAAGCCCTGTTGCTAGCTCAGGTACGAGACCAACTGCAGCAGCTATCCCGGCAAGTACCACGGGAGGCATAATCAGCGTTCGCTCCATGGATTCGAGTTCTGTCGTGAGGTCTCCATAGAAGGCTGATACAAATCTGAGTGAGTAAAGTACGGTCAGTACGCTTCCGGCAACGGCCATCACAGGTATAATCCATGTTATACCTCCGGAGGCCTCTGCGTATCCAAAGGAAGCCTTGAAGAACAGTTCCTTGGAGAAGAACCCGTTGAGAGGAGGTACGCCGGCCATGCTGAGTCCCGAAACCGTTGCGGCACCAGCGAGCACAGGACTCTGGTGTCTTATACCTCCGAGCTCGGAGATCTTCTGTGTACCTGCCTTATGGAGTACTGCGCCGGCCACCATGAACAGCGAAGCCTTGAAGACTGCGTGGTTGAGTATGTGGAAAAGAGCGGTTTCCGCCCCGGTAATATTTGAGAGGCCGAGAGCTGCGGTTATCATTCCTAGGTGGCTGGCCGTCGAGTACGCCAGAAGCTCCTTGAGCTCTGTCGATCTAAAAGCCATAACCGCCATTGAAACCATGGTCAGAAGTCCAAGACCTGCGAGGACAGGAGTCCAAAGCTCTACGCCGTTTAACATAGGCCTGAATCTTGCGAGAAGGAAGACCCCGGCCTTTACCATGGTTGCGGAGTGTAGAAACGCAGAGACCGGTGTTGGAGCCTCCATCGCGTCCGGAAGCCAGATGTGGAAAGGTACCTGGGCAGACTTCGCGCCTGCACCAACCACCAGAGAGACTACAGCAGGAACCAGTAGTCCCTGAGCCCTCAGCAGGCTTCCAAGCTCCATTCCGAGCAGCTCGGGTATGCTGTACGTTCCTGCTGCCTGACCTATCATCACGATGCCGGCTAAAAGCAAGAGCCCTGATCCAACGGTAACTAAAAGAGATTTCTTCGAAGCCAGGATGCCTGACATGGTTCTCTGGCTGTGGCTTATCAGCAGAAATGAGCAGATACTTGTAAGCTCCCAGAAGAGGAAAAGAGAGATAAGATCCGAGGAAAGAACCAGACCGATCATCGAGCCCATGAAAGCCGTTAAAACGGTGTAAAACTTCTTTTTCCTGTCGCCATGAGCCATGTAGGCGTGTGCATACATGAAGACGAGGGCTCCTATACCCGAGGCTAGAAGACCCATCATCAGCGATAAACCATCCAGCATAAATCCGGCGTTGACGTTCAGAGGCGAGATCCAGGATATCCCGAAACGTGGGCCCGTTCCTGCTGCCAGAAGAGCCATGAAAGATCCTGCTCCGGAGAGTGCTCCCAGCCATGCCACGGAGTCTCCTAACCGGGAATAGAGCAGGAATATGGCTCCTGAGGCAGCAAACGGCAGAAGTATCGCCAGGTATCCGGCAAGCACAGCTTCCTGTGTGCCAGCACCGGATGCAGGTGCAGCAGAGGCTGCTGGAACTCCAAGCATCGCTGAAAGCGTCGCTGGCACCTTCTTCATCTAGTTCACTGGTCACAAGCCACCTTGCAAAATATTAAAAGCAGTGCAGGTAAAAAAGGATTCATGACGTTCAGGAATACAGGTAAGGCTCCTGTGGGTGATGGAACTGGCTGCATCTACCGTCTGTAACGTTCTTTCCGGGCCTGGAGACGTACTCAGAGCGTTGATATCAGGTGCCGTAGAGAGTCCTGTACTTGCTCTTTCGTTCCTCCTGCTTCTGGGGGTTTTCCTCGGCTTCCTGGTATTTATCACGTCCTTTGAGATCCTGGAGCTTGTTCCTATACTGAGTTTTGTCCTGGACTGGATAGAGTTTCTGCTTATGGGTCCTGGCGGACCTATACTGGTTTTACTCGGGGTGGTCTCTCTCGGTATCTCATACGGCCTGATCCCGTGTTAGTAAATGTATTTCAAGCCTTGGATGCAGGTTTGATTCAGGATGATGAGGTGAGACATCGTCTGAGCTCCGTAAGGGGCTGTGATGACAGAAACACCCGCTGACTACATATCATAGATCCTGCCGTACTTCTCTCTTATATATCTCAGGAACGGTTCTGCGGAAAGTTCTTCGCCTGTAGCCTCCTCTATCAGGTCCTCCGTTTCGTAAATACAGCCGTTCGAGTGTACGTTCTCTCTCAGCCAGTTCAGAACCGAATCGAACTTTCCCTGCGAGATATGCTGATCCATATCATCCAGATCCTCTCCCATGGCTTCCTCAAGCTGTGCAGCCAGTACGGATCCGAGGCTGTAAGTCGGGAAGTATCCTATGCTGCCTTGGAACCAGTGGATGTCCTGTAAAACCCCTTCTGCGTCCGTTTCAGGTTCTACACCGAGGTACTCCCTGTAGAGCCTGTTCCATGTCTCGGGAAGGTCCTCTACCTCGATCTCTCCGTTTATCAGGTCTCTCTCTATCTCGAACCTGATCACGATGTGAAGGTGGTAGGAGAGTTCATCTGCCTCTATCCTGATCAGGTTCCCGGGATCTATACGGTTAACCGCTCTGAAAGCTTGATCCGAGGAGACGTCTTCCATATGCTGTGGGAACTCCTCTTTCAGCTTCGGGGTCAGGTACTCCCAGAACTGCCTTGATCTTCCGATATTGTTTTCCCAGATTCTGCTCTGGGATTCGTGTACACTGAGGTCCCTGGAGTTTCCTGAGGGTTGGCCGTAGAGATCTTCCGGAAGTCCCTGTTCGTAAAGTGCATGGCCGGCCTCATGTATGGACGCCATCAGTCCTTCCTTGAGGTTTTCCTCGCTGTAGCGCGTCGTTATTCTTGCGTCGAACTGGTTTCCGGACGTGAAAGGATGTGCCGATACGTCAAGTCTGCCGGAGTCCCAGTCAAAGCCCATATCGCCTACAATGCTTCGGAAAAGCTCCTCCTGTTTCTTTCGAGGAAACTCCCCGGTAAAGACGTGATCCTCGACGTCTTCCGCATCGATTTTCTCCAGAAGGTCTGTAAGTTCGTCTCTCAGCGTCTCAAGAACCGTCTCCATCCTATCGAAGTCTATGTATGGCTCGTAGTCATCGAAAAGTACAGCGTATGGTTCACGTTCAGGATCTATCTCCTGAGCGTACCGGCGTTTGAGCTCCACCAGTTCCCTGAGATCCTCCTTTACCTTTTCGAAGTTATCTTCCTCTCGAGCCTCCTTCCAGATCTCTACCGTCTCCGAGCTTTTCTCCGATATCTCCGTCTGAAGCTCTTCCGGAACCTTTCTAGCGCGTTGATGTCTGCGTTTCATCTCCCGGAGGTCCGCATTTTCGGCCTCCCCGAGGGATTCGGGATCTGTATTCTCTATGGCTTCTGCGGTCTCCTCGCTCACCAGCTTCTGGTGTGCAATTCTTGAAAGTGTAGAGGTCTGGGAGGCCCTTGCCTGTATACCTTTCTCCGGCATCATCACCTGTTGATCCCAGTGTAAAACTCCGGAGCTTTCCTCAATGTTCAGTATGGTCTCTGCCTGCTGCAAAAGTTTCTCGTAAGACATACTAGTACCTTGCTGGAGAGAAAATAAATAACAGGGTTTTTTATCGAGAAGAGGGAAGTAAGATGTATGGATACTGAGAGGCTGAAGGAAAAGATCAGGCTTCTGGAAAAGGAGACGGACGGAGACCAGCTCTGGACCGATATCTTCTATGCCCTTCTCGCACTCGCGACCGTTCTGCTTGCGGCAGCTATCATAAAACCGGAGTCTCCTTATGAAGTATCTGGCACATACAACACGGTCAACTACACCTCGGAAGACATCAATGACTCCCAGGCACTCCAGATCAGAAGAGCCCTGAACGAAACAGGATGGGAAAACGTAGAGGCCGGAGTAGAGAAGCTCAACTCAACCTATCACAGGATAAACCTGTCCACGGATATACAGGGAAGACCGGACCTGAATCAGAGATACAGGATGCAGAAAACGGTAACCGTGACCCGGTACAGGGCCTTCAGAGACTCTACAACCATACTGAACGTCTACGGAACCCAGGGAAGAATAGGCCGTTTCATACAGGGTCCTACCAAGCGCTAAAACAGTATCCTTGGAAACCCTTACAAATAAATTACTTGGACAGGGCATGGGGCTATGAGTCTCTCCGATCTTGACTCAAGGCCCGAAAGAGAACAGGTCTGGGATCTGGTTGAGGAAAGGTTCGAGAACGCCCGGCCGCTCTATGCCAAGAATGAGATGCCCGAGCTCGAGGTCAAGAAGGATGTCTCCAAGTCTCTTGCCTGGGACGCAGTAAGGAATATAGAACCTGATAGCCTTAGTGAAGCCAGAGAAGACGTCCTTGATCGCTTAGATGGGGTCTACTCACGTCTTGCCAATGAGATCGTTGACTGTCTAAGTCCGGATCTCGAGTCTGCGCCAGGGGAGACAGTCGAAGCCAAGCTAGGGGAGGCCCACCGTTTACTACAGGAAAAGGGACGTACCACCACGCATAAAGAAGATTCATACACCGTCACAGTTAAGCAAGCCTACAGCTTGGCAAGAGAGAAAGTAGAAAAATTTGACCCGGGAAAGATTGCAAGAGACAACATGTTGTCTCCTCAGCCATCCTCCCCCAATCCGGATACGCTTGAGGAAAGAGCCATCAAGAAGCTTGAGGAAGATCATCGCCGGGAGGAAGGAATAGGGGACGCCGATAAAGAATCCTTCAGATCGGCCATTGAGTCAGTGCTAGCCGGAGATGAGTATAACGATTCTGAGTATGAGTTCCCCGAGTACGACATACCGGATCTGGATCCCTATGATTCCCTTACAGGCGTCTTGCCAGAGCCGGTTCGGGGAAAGTACATGCAGTTAATGTCCGGTATCGACGGGTACGCGGAGAACAGGTTCTTGGAGACGCTTCCAGCGCAACATGGGGTGGAATAAGCCATCTGAAGCCGCCGCGTTTCACCAAGCTCTGTATTTCAGGAATCCATCAGTTTTTAACTCCTTCGTCATAAAAAGCTGTCATGATTCTAGAGGAAGGACA
>CAKZNU010000093.1 GCA_937132175.1 uncultured euryarchaeote | reverse complement strand
CAGTGAGTCCGTGGGCGAACTCGAAAACATCAGAAGCTTCGACATCAAAGGGAAGATGCAGAAAGGTTCCCAGGATCCATTGACTCCGGTCTTCAGAAAAGATAGCTTCGAGGATTCATCGGAAACGGTCTCGGGCAAGATACTTGACAGTGCAGGAGATAACCTAAACGATGTTACCGTTGAGGCCTCGGTGAGAGATAGATCGATTGGAACCGATACTACCGGAGACGACGGCCTCTACGCGTTCAACTACAACCCGGAGAGATCCGTGAGACCCGGACCTGTAAACGTTACCCTTACGGCTCAGAAAGGAAACTTCTCGGACTTTGTCTTCAACAGGACTGTAGAGGTACGGGGTAGTCTCGGGGTCGAAAACTTCTTTGAGCGTAAAGTGATTCAGAGAGGTACCTCTGTGAGGGTAAGCTCCGAGGTCAGGAACGAGTTCGGGGAGACCGTAGAGGGAAACGTATCCTGGAGTCTTAACTCTACGTCTCTGGGAGACGGGGAAAACGCCACCTTCGATGTACCTGTAATTGAGAGAGGTATCTATAACCTGACTCCCTCGACCGACAGGAGCTTCTACGATGACTCCTCTGATCCAAGGCAGGTCGAGGTATACGGCCTTGCGGACCTGGATCTTACCCCGGAAGACTTTACCATCAGGCCTGGCAACGAGGTAGAGTTCGTCGCAGAAGTAACTGACTCAAATACCTCAGAGCCTGTAGAGGACTATCCCGTAAAGTTCGAGGTCGACGGCACCTCTGAGACGGTAAGTACAAACTCTTCCGGCGAGGCTCTCTTCCGGTTTACCCCGGGGCCCGGGAGCTATGACCTCAAGGCGTCTATACAGGACAACGCCTCCCTGAGATACAATGCATCTGTTGACACGTCAGAAACCTCTATAGAGGCTAAGGACAAGCTCTACCTTGATAGGTTCACGTTCACGGAGAAGGATATCTTTAGATACACGAAGACACCGTACAGAACGGTATTCGATATCAACCTGACCAGAAACTCCGATACGATAGACAGGGTTCCTGTGGAAAACAGAGAGGTCAAGTTCGCCGTTAACGGCTCCGAGACCGTCTCCTGTACCACGGATGTAACAGGAGCCTGCAGCCAGCCCTTGATCTACAATCCTTCGGGTGCCGTAAAGCCCGGAAACCTTACGGTAGAGGCAAGCACCGACGTACCTGACAGGATAGATGTCGACAGGGAAAACAGTCTCGTGGTCCGAGGACTTCTACTGACGTCCATTCAGGAGCCACAGGACCAGATAGATGTTGCAAGAACAGACTCCGTGCCTCTTTCCGCATCGACAGATACCCTTTCAGGAGGCGAGATAAGGAGAGACATGACATGGAAGGTAGACGGAGAGACCGTGGCAACAGGATACGATGCAGAGTGGAACGTCCCGGAAGATATAGAGACAGGGCCGAAAAAGATTGAGGCCGTAGGCAACGGAGAGTTCGTCTCCCGCAGCGTAAAGAGCCGAGACGTCTTCGTCCTCGGAAAGGCCAGCGTAAACCTTCAGAACCCTCCACCTGACCGCAAGGGATACCGGAGCCCGGAAGAAATCGCATGCAGCGTGACCAGCGGCGCGTCCAGAATAGGCCAGTATCCAGTCGAGTTCCTTGATAACCGTTCCGGAGAGCTAGAGCCTTTCGCATCAGAGAAGACCTCCGGAGATGAGAGACTGGCGACGACCAGCTGGCAGCCCCCACAGCTACGTGAAGATATCAGGGTCGCATGCAGGATAGAGAAAAACCGGACTCTGGGCTTTGTGGCAGAACAGCCTCTGGACTCGAAGACTGTTGAGGTCTTTGACAACGTTAAGCCTGAGATAACCAACCTTGGTATCGAAGAAAGAATAAGTCCTGGTGACGTCCTCGAAACCCGGTTCAACGCCTCAGATGAATCAGGGATCAGAAACCTTAATGCTACAGTTATCAATCCGTTCCTAACCGAGGTAAACGCTGAACAGTCAAGGACCCGGGGAACAGGCTTCAGATCCACTTTCGGGACAGAGGGAAGGGCAAGAGGAACATACAAGCTCAAGCTCAACGCAACCGATACCTCAGGCAACTCACGGCTTGTGAAGAAACCTTTTAACGTACAGCCAGGCGGTCTCATAGACGTTGATCCAAAGACCCAGACTGCATCCCAGATAACACAGACTGTGGGCAAGTCCTTCAACGTCGATGTATCTCTGCTTATTGACAACGGCGGCGATGCCGTAAACATAACCGCGGATACCGAAAGCGAAGGACTCGCCTTCAACACCTCCAAGTACGAATGCGGAGATATAGAAGCCGGGAACAGATGTAACAGAAGCTTCAAGGTCCAGGTACAGCCAGGAACGCCGCCTACTGAAGGCGTACCCCTCTTTGCCTCCTTCAGAGGCAACTGGGAGAAGTCAGCTGATTCAGAGGCAAGTCTCGGGGACTTTGTGGAGGTCTCCGTAGAACCTAATCCTGTCCTGGAGGAAAAGACCTCTGATATAACCGGTGACTCAAAGATTACTGTGCCTCATGGAACTAGCCTGACTCTCGAGGATCGGGACCTGAGGTTTAACGTATCCTCCAGCGGCAACACACCTGTAAACGATCTTGAGACCGAGTTCATCTCCGGAACGCTTGAGCCACAGCTGGTAGAAATCATAGACGGCCAGAAACAGAGCCTAACCGATGGATCATCTCTCAGAACGGATGTAGGCTTCGATATACCTCTGGGCACACCTCCTTCTCCTCAGGGCAACCCATACAATGGAACAGTCAGGTTTACATCAGACAATACTGATCCTGTAGAGAGACAGATAGAGCTTAAGGTTCGACAGGACTCGAGATTCGAGTCCACTGATAGAATCGAGTCCTCAGCGGTAAGAGGCTCCAGCGGCAAGCTCGGTGAGATAAGGCTTGAGTCTCTGGGAAACGTACCTCTGGAACTCAGTATAAATACAAAGACTCCTGGAAGTCCGGAAGACGGTCCGTGTGCCAGACAGATAGAGCTTGCCGAGGGTTCAGAGATCAAGCTAGAGCCTCAGGAAACCAGAAACGTTTCTGTACTGTACGATTTCTCACCTGATCTTTCAGACGAAACCTGCAAGCCTCAGATAGTATTCAACTCTCCCCTGGGCGACAATGAGGCATCGAATGTCTCGATAGACATCCGGAGTTTTACCGTTGATGCCCTCGCGGAAAAGACCTCTGCGGTACCCGGAGAAAACCTTTCGTTTGCCTTCAGACCTCTACTGGCGGGTGAACAACAGGACAGCCAGCAGATAGAGTTCAGTACAAGTATAAAAGGCAGCCGGATAGATCGCCGCTCCGTAGACAGAAACGCCTCTGGATGGTTCCGCACCAGATATACGTTGCCTGAGGTAGAGGATGCCAAGACACATGATATCGAGCTCACGATACGCCAGAAGGAGTTTGATGTCTCCAGAGCCGTCTCACTGAATGAGAGAGTTCAGGTACCGGACCTGACCCCGCCACGGTTCGGAGAGTTCGACGTCGTCGGGACCGAGCCGAACTCGACACAGGTTATAGATGTTCCGGTAACTGATAACAGCGGAAGCCTGAGTTCCGTGAACCTCTCGATACAGACTCCGTCCGGAGAGATACTGAACAGAACCCTCTCCAGACGCAACGGTGTCTTCGAGACAGAGATAGAGGAAGCAGACTCCGGGCTCTATACTTTAGAGGCGATCGTGGAGGACGATGCAGGACTTAACTCCACCGCAGTTGACAGGTTCAGGATCTCGGAACAGGTAACCTTCCAGGACGACTTCTCTACCTCGGAAGGTACGCCTAACCAGGACTCTGAAGTTTCCTTCGTGGACTTCTCTACAGATCTCTCAAGAAACGTTTCGGTTCCTGAAGACGGTACCATCCAGACATCCCTGAAGAAGGGAAGATACAACGTTACCGCTCGCTTCGATGGTCAGGTTGCGAAGACGGTAGATACGCCTATCGACGAAAATACGTCGACGCTCAGAGCCCAAAGAATCTCGGCGGACGAGTCCTCCGGTCTGACGCCGCCGGACTCTACAGGAACCAGGATCGGAGGTATAGCCGTCAAGACAGATCTCCAGCCGGAAAGAGCCGTAGTCACGTTCAACTACTCAGGATTCGATATACCGGATGATACAA
>CAKZNU010000092.1 GCA_937132175.1 uncultured euryarchaeote | reverse complement strand
TAGCTACGCCTCACAGGTGTAAGAGCTGAAAGCATCTAAGCTCGAAAGCCTCCTCTAAAAGAGACCGTTTCCACTCTCATACAAGATGAGTTGATAGAGTGGCGGTGTAAGGCTCAAGGCAACGAGAGCTTTAGCCGACCACTACTAATCGTGGGTTCAATTCAACGGATGGTACCAGCTTGAGCTCTAACCACTCAGAAAGCTCTGCTGGGCCAAGTACCCGGTCAAACCCTCAAAAGTACGCCACATATCTACATTTCTCATTCAATCTATACTTCAGAGCTCCAGGACTCAGCTTCCCTGTAGCTCCATGATTTTATTTCTTCGCCCTGAACATTTCTTTGTCCGGTAGTCGGTGTGGACGTCCCCGCTGCCTTTGAACGGTGAGTGAGGAAAGTCCCGACACCCGCTTCAGCCTCTGGCTGGAGACTGAGAAGACATAGTCTTCGAGGAACCGTGTGGCGGACGAAAGGTCCGTGGGCCGAGAGGTGGCACCACAGTCTCCACAACCTTTCCGAAAAGAGGGGATAGGAACGGTGAAGCCTGCAGCAGAAACGACACGCCCCGCAAAGGGGAACGTTGAAACGGGGCAGGACACACGGTGCAAGCGCCTTTGAAGCGTGCAAGTGCGAAGCAGAAGGTTCATCTATGGATCCGATGCTCGCCAAGTTAAATGCGTCCATAGCAACAGAATCGGGCTTACCGCCGTCAACCGGACAAAAACATATCTTTCTATGCGTCGTCTTTTTGAAGCTTTTTACACCGTGAAACGTTATGGCACAACAGCAGGGAGGATCGCTTCCGTCCTCACAGGGAGGGCTTGTACAGTACTTCGACGCAGACTCCGGTGTAGAGATAGATCCGAAGACGGTTATCATGCTTTCCGGACTGCTTATAGCCTTCGAGCTCGTGATGAAGTCTCCTCTCGTATAAAGTGATGGGCCCGTAGCTCAGCCTGGACAGAGCGATCGGCTTCTAAACCTCGAGTTCTCCCTAGGAGAACCAGGATTGAGAAGATCTCTGATCTTCTGTGAAGAAACCGATCGGTCGAGGGTTCAAATCCCTCCGGGTCCGAAACCTTGTTACCACGGATTTTCGGAAGACACCTTCAGCACGTAACCCTGGAATCTGTCAGCCTGATGTCGCATAGGGTTAAATATTACAAATGACACCTTTCAGAAACTGGTTATGACACGTATAAATTCGCCTCAGGACGCAGATGTTTTAATCCAGAAGCTGCCGTCGGACATGGGAATTCACAGAAATCCCAGAAAAGGAACACTCGACGGACCTGACAGGATACTGGAGGACTTCTCGACTTACAGAGAGATGCTTGTAGAAAAGGTTTTCCCGGACGAGTTCTCGCTGGAAGAGACCCAGCAGAGGATAGCTGAAAACACCGAAGACCTTATGCAGTACGGAAAGCCGTTGGTTTCTCTGGGTGGTGACCACTCCGTATCGTTTCCGGCTGTGAAAGCCCTGAAGAAGGAGATGCCGGATCTCAAGCTTGTGTGGCTGGACGCACACCTTGATCTCAAGGAGAAGGTAGACGGCCATGTCTCTCATGACGTGGTGGTGCGTGAGCTTCTGAACAGTGGCTTTTCCCTTGAGGAGATCTACTTCGTCGGAACCACGAAGGTAGACGGTGACGAGAAGGAGTTTCTGGAAGGAAAGGAACCACAGATCTATAGGTCCAGCGACATCCAGGACTTCATAAGAGAGTTTAGCCCTGGCGAACAACCTGTCTACCTTTCTCTGGACATCGATGTCTTGAGTGAAGAGGAAGCGCCCGGAACAGGGTATCCCGACGGAGAGCTCTCCCCGGAGGAAGTCAGTAAGGTAGTTGATGCTGTCAAGCCCTCGTACGCTGATCTGGTGGAGGTGGCGCCTTCGCTTGATACAGAGAGCAGGACTGTTGAAAACTCCAGGAACCTGCTGGAGAGTATTATCACCGGTATCGACTGTTAGGGTGACAGACAGCAGATCTGTTTTAACTCTGAGGGACCCTATACAGAGAGTATGAAACAGGTTAAAACGCGTTTAGCCCGGTCTCTCTCGGACAAGCTAGGTGTTGAGGTTTCAGAGCAAGACATTGAGAGGCCGGAACCGGAGCACGGAGACTTCGCCTATCCGGTTATGAAGGCCGCGTCTGAGCTGGGTGAGAATCCGCGTCAGCTGGCCGATGAAGTAAGCAAAGAGATGCAAGACCTTGAGATGGTTGATTCGGTAAATGTTGCAGGTCCCGGCTACCTGAACTTTCACCTGAAGAGAAATAAGTTCGCAGAGTCCGTTTTCCAGTCCTTTGAGAAGGAGAGGTTCGGGCTTGAACCGGGAGACAGGAAGGTTCTGATAGAGTTTTCGGCTCCGAACCTTGCGAAGCCCATGCATATCGGCCACGTCCGGAACAACTGCCTGGGTGATTCACTCCAGCGTATCTTCCGGTTTCTGGATTACGATGTGACGTCGGAGAACTATATCGGGGACTGGGGTACGAAACACGGTCAGGTGATCTATGCCTTCAGAAAGTACGGCTCACAGGAAGCCTTCGAGGAAAACCCTATGGAGCATATGTACCATCTCTACGTCAAACTCCATGATGAAGGTGACGAGGAGGATAGAAGACGTGCCAGAGAGTGGTCAAGAAAGATCGAGGACGGGGACGAGGAGGCTCTTGAGCTGTGGAAGATGTTCCGTGAGGCAACGATTAGACACAACGAAGAGGAGTACGAGCGTATGGGTATAGAGTTTGACCGGGTGACGGGTGAGTCCGTGGTCGCGGAGGACGCACAGGAGATTATACAGGAAGGACTTGAAGAAGGCATCTTCGACGAGGACGAGGACGGATCGGTATACGTGGAGTTTGAGGACGAGCAGTACCCGAATACTGTAGTGAAACGGGACGACGGCTCAACCCTGTACATCTCGAGGGATGTAGCAAATGTCAGGAAGCGTGAGAGGGAAGGCTTCGACCTGAACATGTACGTTGTTGCCTCTGAACAGAACCTTCATTTCCAGCAGGTATTCGAGGTCGCCCGGCGCTTCGGATACACTGATATAGAGAACGAACATATCTCATACGGCATGTTACAGCTTCCTGGGGAAACTATGAGTTCCTCGGAGGGAAATATTATCCGACTTTCCAGCATGCTGGATAAAGCCCGTGAGAAGGCCGCAGAGATAGAGGGCCATGAAGTTGATAACGCAGAGGAGGTTGGACTCGGAGCCATAAAGTACGCAAACCTTTCCGTAACACGGTCGAAGGACATAACCTTTGAGTGGAGTGACGTACTGGACTTTGAGGGAGACTCTGGGCCTTACCTGCAGTACACCAACGTCCGGGCGAAGAGTATCCTGCAGGAAGCGGAAAAAACCCCGGAGCTTGCCGGAGAACTTGATGAGGAAGAGTACCGCCTTGTCAGGCAGCTCTCCGAGTTTCCGGAGAGGATTCGGGCAGCGGCAGATGCCAGAGAACCTGCGAAGATTGCAAACTTTCTCTCGGAGCTCTGTGAAGAGTTCAACAGCTTCTATCACTCCTGCCAGGTCATCGGTGCTGGTGAAAACACCGAGAGACGTCGCCTGAAGGTTGTGAAAGAGTTTGTTAAGGTTTCCAACCAGGGATTAGAGCTTCTTGGTATAGAGTCACTGGATGAGATGTAGGCATATACGCCAGCAGCCAAGATGCATCAGAGTATCTAACTTAATAGATTGGCTTCAGGTTATGAAACCATGGAAGAAGCTGAAAACTACTGGATCATAGAGCTTTACGGAGACGGGACGGCAAACGTCTCGATAATGAGTGAGGAGGAGGCAGAGGCCGTACAGAAGATGAACGACGACTTCGAGGAATGGCAGAAAAAACCCGTTTCAGAGGCCTCTGAGGATGAAATGATAGAGGTTGCGGAGGAGCACGGATACGAACACGACCCATGGTAGATTCTAGTCCTATCCACTCCACTCTAAAAACTCATTTTTAATACTCCTGGCTTCATCGCCTAGATCCTTAACGTGTTCATCCTCGGCGTACTGCTCAACTATTTCGCAGAGGTGAATGATTCCTATAATATCTATGCCAGGTTGTGGATTTTGTTGTTTTATATATTTATTTATTTTGGCTATGATGCTCTTTGGGTATACGGTATTTTCATCCAAATAATGTATGAGTTCTTCTATCTCCGTCACTATGTCCCAGCATACCTCTACAGCCATTTTTTTCTCTTTCCGTTTACTGACGGTTCTCCTAGATTTCCAGCCATCCATTTTTGACATTCGCTTCTGTATATAAAGTAGCCCTGGCCCTATTTCTTTGCCGAAGCGTTCAAATGCCTTCACGGTAGATTCTTGGAGCTCTTCATCATCTATACGGTTGACACGGTTATCAATGGCCTCCAAATTATCTTTTAGGTTTTTTACAGAGTAGTCCGCTTTATAAAGAGACTTTATGCCTTTTTTGTCTTGTTTTGCTCTTGCTCCTTGCATCCAGGTATTGTATGTTT
Source organism: uncultured euryarchaeote (assembly GCA_937132175.1). Lineage (GTDB taxonomy): Archaea > Nanohalarchaeota > Nanosalinia > Nanosalinales > Nanosalinaceae > Nanosalina. The sequence continues at coordinate 5,170 of CAKZNU010000092.1, read as the reverse complement.
CTTCGTCTATCATGGTTTTGGTAATCAGCCCTGTTATCCCACAGTTTGGTTTGTATTGATGTGACTCATAAAGGAAACGGAAGCTATGGTTACGTACGACCGGGGATATATTAACGTCTTTGCTCAATAATAGATGTAAATAGATGAACTGGTACAGCACCGATGTTTCCGAGGTTTTCTCGAGACTGGACTCGGGAGAGAACGGTCTGGGTTCGGATGAGGCTGAGGAGAGGATCGAGGAGTACGGTGAAAACGTGATTGATCAGGGCGATGAGATCTCTCCGCTAAGGATCTTTATTTCCCAGTTTCAGGATAATCTCATCTACCTGCTGATCTTTGCTGCTTTTCTCTCGATCGGTATAGGCTTTTTCCCGGGTGAGGAGGCGAAGCTTGGGGAAGCTGCGATAATATTTCTGATCCTGTCTGCCAACGGCATCTTCGGGTTTATCCAGGATTACAGGGCGGAAAAGTCTATAGAGGTTCTGAAGAAGATGTCTACGCCGAACGCCACCGTTGTCCGTGGCGGCCGCAAGAAGGAGGTGGATTCAACTGAAGTGGTTCCTGGTGACGTTGTGGAGCTTGAACAGGGTGATGCGGTTCCTGCTGATGCCCGTCTTATAGAGGCAGATTCTCTGAGCACGGATGAGTCAGCTCTGACAGGGGAAAGTGAGTCCGTTAGCAAGTCCACGGGGAAGCTGGAAGACGACACTCCTGTTGCAGACCGTGATAACATGGTCTTCATGGACACCCACGTCGTGAAGGGGCGTGGAAAGGCGGTCGTGGTAGGTACGGGAATGGAGACGGAGGTAGGAGGAATTGCCGAACAGATATCTACGGCTGAAGACGAACAGACTCCCTTCCAGAAGGAGGTGGACAGGCTTGGAACCCGTATAGCTGTCCTTGTACTTGGTATTGTTGGACTGACGGCTGCTGTACAGGCTGCGTTGACAGGAGCAGATCTTCTAACCATAGTGCTCCTTGGTATAGGTCTCTCGGTCGCGGGTGTTCCGGAGTCGCTACCGCCTATTGTTACCCTTACCCTTTCCATAGGTTCGAAACGGCTTCTGAAGGAGGATGCGCTGGTTCGCAGCCTGCCGGTGGTAGAGGCCCTGGGATCGGTAGATCACATCGTTACAGACAAGACCGGAACCCTGACAGAGGGAGTAATGACGGTAAAGAAGGTTTATACGCCGGGCAACGAGTACGAAGTTACAGGCACCGGTATGGATACTGACGGAGAGTTCAGGTCCGGGGACCAGGTTGTAGATCCTGACGGAGATATAGATGAGATACTTGAATGCGGCCGGATATGTAACAATGCCGAGGTCGTAGAGACCGAGGACGGAGAGATGGAGTACCGGGGAGAGCCTACTGAGACGGCTTTGCTTGTCTCTTCGGCTAAGGCAGGTATCGAAAAAGAGTACAGCCGACAGACCACTGTTCCTTTCTCCTCAAGCAGGAAACGCATGACGGTTGTAAGTGACGATACCGCTTACATGAAGGGCGCTCCCGGAACCGTCCTGGAGAGATGTGACAGGGTGTTGATGGACGGAGAGGTAAAGGATCTGGACGAAGAGATGCGTCAGGAGATCAGGGATAGAAACCATGAGTACGCCAACGATGCTTTACGTGTGCTTGGCTTCGCAAGGAAGAAAGATGTGGATGCTGATGCTGGAAGCGAGGAGCTGGAGTCGGAGATGGTTTTCCTCGGGCTTCAAGGCATGATTGATCCTCCCAGAGAGGAGGTCCGAGAGGCGGTACATGACTGCCGTACAGCAGGAATAAAGGTTGTTATGGCTACAGGAGACAACGTTGAGACGGCGAAGGCTGTGGGCGAGCAGCTGGGCTTTTCCACGGAGAATGCGGTCACCGGACAGGAAATAGAGGAGATGACGGACTCCGAGCTCCAGGACGCCGTAAACGATGCGGAGATATTTGCCCGTGTCAACCCCGAGCACAAGGTCAAGATATCGGAGGCTCTGAAGGATCAGGGCTTCAACGTTGCGATGACCGGAGACGGTGTAAACGATGCCCCGGCCCTGAAACACGCAGATGTCGGGATAGCGATGGGTGAACGTGGTACAGACGTCGCCAAGAAAAGCAGCGACATGGTTCTACAGGATGACAACTTCGTCACGATAAGAGACGCAATCTCGGAGGGACGTCACATATTCGATACTATACGCAAGACCACCAGCCAGATACTTTCGACAAACTCCGGAGAGGTAATGTTTGTATTCCTGGGTACCCTGATAGCAGGATTGCTTTTCCCCGGAGAGTTCTCGGGCTCGGACGCAGTAATCCTCACCGCAGCACAGATTCTGTGGGTGAACTTCGCCAGCGACGGTCCACCGGCCATAGCCCTTACCAAAGACCCGAAGGTAGAGGGAATAATGAAGAGGCCGCCGAGAGGAGCGGACGAACCCGTCCTAGACAGAAAGATCATAGCTTTAATAGCGCTTACAGGACCTCTGGCAGCCCTTACATCGCTCCCGATCTTCTTCCTGAACATCGAGAACTTCGTGATGGCCCAGACCATGCTGTTTATGGCACTTGCCTTCTTCGAGATGCTGATGTTTTACATCATAAGACAGGACTACGAACTCAGCTTCCTGAAGAACAAGTACCTCATCGGAGCCATAGCTGCCTCAATGATATCACACCTCGCAATAGTCTATACCCCGATATCCAACCTCTTCGGCATCACAGAGCTTTCACTCCAGAACTGGGGCATCATCGCAGCCTCACTCACCGTATTCGTACTCCTGGAGTCCGGCATCAGGAGACTTCTCTCCCGGAGATACGGCAAGAGGGTATACCACACGGAGTAAAAAATCTTGCTCGAATTATCAGGACTTCCTGAAGAGTGCTGAGATATTCTGCGGGCTTGAAAACCCTGTGCATCTGAGCCGCTCTATTCGCCTTCTGCCTCCATCTTCTCTTCCATTGACTCCTTAATATTTCTGAGTCTCCTCTTGGTCTCGTCGTTCTCAAGATTATGGATGGATAGCTTAGCAACTTGTCCCAGGGGCTCGATAAACTCTCCTACAAACTCGGGTCTGTAGACCGGCATACCCTGTTCTTCATAATCTTCCAGTGCATTATGGATTTTTGCGATTATCACAGAGAGCCTCTGGCCGAGAAGAAAAGCCTCTACCGGCGGATAATTGATTTCCTCTTCAGCCTCCTGGCACTTCTGATTTAGGTCCTCTATCTCACGTTTAAGCTCATTTATGCCTTCTCTAGCTATATCAGGATCTTCTTTTCTATTCGCTTCACCAATTTTCTTCACTGAGTCATAAATTGTCTCGTATATTTCCCCCTCGTACTCAGCGAAGTATTCGGCTCTCTGAATTACAGATTTTGCATCATCCTCGCTGAGTTTTTCGTCAGAGACATCTCTTACCAGATCCTTCTTAAGATCCTGTAGCCACTCCGGGTGTTCGGACATACTACATGTATATGAAAACTATCGTAATAAATCCTGAATGGAAAGTAAATTCCTTTTTATGTAGTGGCCGAGCCCGGATTTGAACCGGGGACAACTTGATCTTCAGTCAAGCGCTCTCCCAGGCTGAGCTACTCGGCCAATATAACCCAATTTTGAGAGCTAAGTTTAATAATCGGGCTGATCTCAGTCTACTATCAGCGTATCCTCTTGGTAACGAAACTCGGGATCCTCAAACCTCTGGAGGTCATCGGAGGCCAGCATTGGGTCGCTGATATACCTTTCTCCTCCAAACTCCACAGATGTCCATGCATGTCCGCCGTATGAATCTCCTGCGTCAACGTATCCTACGTGAATTCTGGGCTTCAGGTCCTCAAACTCGGTGTCCGGATCATTATCCGCCAGGAGATGAAAGCCGTGCAGAAGGAAAGCTCTCTCAAGGCAGGATCCTTTCATCTCTGATTCCAGCCAGTCCGACATCCTGAACTCCTGGCCTCGACTCGGTGATTCCTCATAGTCAATCACGCTACGAGATGACTCACGGAGACGGTTAAGGTACTCTTTACCCTCCCCGTCTGTCTCCATCTTCACCTCTTCATACAGCTCCTCAGGGACAGAATCCATCTGAAATGATGGGTCTGAGGATATCAGAGTTTCTCCTCTATGTAGCCTTGCACCGTTGTCCTCAAACCTCACGCAAACAAGTTGTGTTGTAACTATTAAATGCTAACATGGCCTGCTCTTGGTTTTCCATTAAACCCCGTCATACCTGAATACTATCGAAGAGGTTCATCGAAGAACTGCTGGAAGATCGTAACTCCTCTCCCTTCTTCTATGTCCTCGGGATTCCAGCCTGTCCATTCTTTCACAGATGCTATCTCCATTCCCATGTCAGCTGAGGCAGCGCTGAAAGCCTTTACAGAGTTCATGTATACTGAGGCCGCCTGCTTTGCTACCCTCTTACTCTTCCTACTCTGGATATCGCTGTAAACCCGGAATATATACCGATATAGATGTATAGAACCTCTTACCGTGGTATAGACGTCCTTGTAAATTGTTGCTGCTTTTCTCTTTGGTTCTTGGTAGTTTGTATCTCCAATTTCATTAGATACCTCGAAAAGAGCCTCGGTAAGCTCTTTCACCTGCATTGAGCGTTGGTGTAGAATCCAGCAGGATACGATAACCTTCTCCTCCCGTGAATGATCTCCTGGCAGCCCGCCACGATTGCTTTGCTCTAAAACCTCTATATCGTTCTGTATCTGTCTCTTCTTGTCCTCTCCAAGGCCCTCAATCATAGAATTCACCTTGTTTTCCAGTAGCTCTATACCTTTTTCCCATCTCCGGATGAGAGGGCTCCTGGCAACGTTCAAGTGGTTGCTCGTCCCCTGAGTGCTAAACTCCTGATTATATACTCTGAAATCTATTTCCTCAGGATCCTTAAGAGCCTTCTCGGGTTGGTCCGAAGGCCGATTACCGCCTTCAGGGGTCTGACTAGCTACACCTCCATCCGCCTTGACGGGTTTATCCCGCTCTTCTGCGTTTCTGCTTCCAAAGCTGGGGATAAGATCTCTGATACTCACATCATTTTATCACTCAGGGTTGATTATAAATCTATATGCTGACCTGTCAAAAAACTTTCTCTACTAATAATTGACATGAATGAGGAGTCAAAGGATCACGTTATTCCGGGAACTGAGGAAGAGGTAAAGGGCTCAGATGTAA
>CAKZNU010000091.1 GCA_937132175.1 uncultured euryarchaeote | reverse complement strand
TAGACTCGAACGACACCAAACAGATACCTCTGGAGAATGAGTCCGGCTACGCCTTCAACAGTACTCCAGAGTTTACACTATACGAACATGACTACAGTAGATGGCGGATAAACGACACCAGCACAGCTTTTACTTTGAATGAAGACAAGACGCCGAAAATAATCTCTCCCTTGCCCGGGGAAAAGTATCTGGACTCGGAAGAGGTCAAGATCAATGTTAGGGGCGGCAGACCCGGAAACTGGGCCCTGAACTCTACCTCGCCCGAGAGCCAAAACTATACAGGGAATATTTCCTCTCTTCCTAAGAATCTTACCTTGGATGACGGGGTATACAACCTATCCGTAAACAGATCTTCCCATGTATTCCATGTAGACACGGAAAAGCCCGTGCTTGAGACTCCCGACCTACCTGACCCCGTAAACGGTGCGTACAGTCTAGATTTTAATGCTTCTGATATGTTCAACGTATCCGGGAACGTATCGGTCTACGGCAACGAGGAAATCATATACTCCAAGAATCTCTCACGCGTTGAATCCAGTAACTTCTCCGCGAGGTATAACTTTTCCGAAGCAGAGCCCTCAGAAGTAGATGTAGTGTTCATGGCGACCGACAAAGCTGGTAATACCGCGAAAGAAAATACTTCTCTGGAGATAGATGCTCAGGCACCTGATCCGGAGCTACAGGACCAGGAGAAGTTTACGGACTCCGTTGAGCCGGAGGTATCTGTTTCTGAAGACGTTGTAAACCGGTCTTACAGGGTCTGGAACGGATCCTTTGTCTCTGACTGGCTTGATTCCGGCGAGAGCTACGACGTCGATGAGTGGTCTGGTAACCTTACTCTGGAGCTACAGGCGACAGACGAAGCGGGCCTTGTAGGGCAGGAAAACTTCTCTATCACGGTAGATAACTCAGATCCAGAGGTTACCTACTCCATCCCGGAGCTTTCCTCTATGCAGAATGGCTGGGTGAAGCCAGGAGTTAAGATACAGGCGTCTTGTAAAGACCGGTATGTAAAGGAGTTTTACTGGAAGGACTCAGAGTCAGAAGACGAGGACCTTTCCTTTACCCTGGATGAACAGGGCATCTACGAGCCGGAGCTTAGATGCGAAGATATGGCGGGTAAACTGGAGGAAAAAGGTACGGAGAAGGTTTTCCGTTGGGAGGAAAATACTGGGATTTAGTCGTCATTGGTTTTCCCGTCCCGGCCGAACTTCCCCGGCCCGGTATAGCTTTCCGTGTCATTCCA
>CAKZNU010000090.1 GCA_937132175.1 uncultured euryarchaeote | reverse complement strand
AGTTTCGTTACGGAGATAAATTTACGGTAAAGGCATCATGTGTTGGTGACCCGGATGAGGAATGCAGTCTTGATGCTACGGATTCAGTAAGCTTTAGGGTATGTGGGGAAAAGGTTTTCTCCAGATCGGGTTCTAGACTCGGTCAGAGTCTGCCATATACTTTCAAGGTGGATACTGTCGCAGACTCCTGCTCGGTTGGCGGCAACCTGTTTACATCCGAGTATCGTGAACCATCAGGCACCACACGTGGAGCAGGAGGAGAGTTTACTCTTAGACAGAAAGGCAGCATGAACCCCAACAGAGGACACTTCCTCTATGCAGAGTGGGAGAACACGGGATCATCAACAAAGCTTGATAACTTCTTCTTGTCCAACCAGCACTGGTATGATTCAGCCACATCCGGGGGCTTCGACGAGTTTCCGGACAGAAGCTCGGGAAATCCACTGAACGATGGTGGGGCATACTTCTACATCTCTGATAAGGATAGGCAGCTATCACCTGACAAGGACGATCACTTTATATTTTATTCAGAGTACGGCAGTATCGTTGATCCTGAAGACAAAAGCCTTGCTGTAGCTGCTTCAGGGCTGGAGGAGAGAGAATTCTACAGACGAGATCCTCTTAAAGGAAACTCTCCAAGCGAGGAGGATCTCAACCAGGAGGAATCAATAGAGCTCCTGAAGAAGGGATTCCAGCAGGGGTACCAGTACGGCTACGACCCTGCATGTGACCTCTCCAAGGGAGAGACAAGGTTTGTTGCGAACTCGTGTTCACCTGCACATACAAACGGAACCTATCTTCCAGACGGAAGCATGATAGTTGCTACACCTCTCGAGCGGGATCGTCCTGAAGTTGATGAGGACAGGAACAGACCGTCCGAGTGGAAGGACTCACAGTTTTTCATCTGTAGGGACGCTCCGGGCGCTCCCTGGACCGGTGTAGACCCTGAAGAAGCCCCTGTATCTCCCTCAAGCGATAGGGCCTCAAAGGTAGTGAGGGTTAAAGACAGAGACTCTGGCTTCTGGAACTACTACCAGTGTGGCGAAGACGGTGAATGGCAAGAGGTCAACTGCCCTGATTCCCTGGAAAGTTACGGTTACTTGGACGGAGAGTACGGATGTATAGGGCCTAGTCCTTCACCAGGGCCTACTCCCCCTCCAGATGACCCTGAGACTCCAGAACAGTCTACATTTATGCTGGAAGCTAAGTTCCTAGAGATCTCAGGAGTCACCGAATCCTCTCTTGAGCAAGGGTATATTGCAGGATTCAAGCTTCCCGCAGAAACTTTAGACAGGTTTAAGGAACTTCACGGATCGCCGCTTAAGACTGTCGATGCAGTGTGCTGGATGGGAGAAGACGGCAAGAGACCCTCCAACGGAGATAGGGAAGCCAGATTCTCCGTAGATATTGCCGCACAGCAGAAAACTGATGGGTCCTCCCCAGCATGGGTGTTGAACACTCTACCGGTCAGGGAAGACGTAGACAGGACCAGTTACTCCTGTATATTCGGAGCGAAGAACGCTGAAGCGGGGTCAAGAGGAGTATACGAGGGAACCTCACCTGATCCTGACGTAGATACCACAAACTACCTCGGAATCAAGGACAACGGCAGCATCGAAATAAGTTACGAGAAGGTTCAAAATCTCTATGACCAGAAGGTTTCTGCTCCAAGCGAAGGCTCTAGGGATGCAGGGCAATCTGATCGTGATCCCTTCTCCAGCTACGGAGACAAGGAAAACCCACTTGCGAGCCCTTACAAGGAGGCTCCTTACAGCGACGCAGAAACTGACTCTCTGGTAAAGACTCTGACCGGTGGTCTGTTGCCGTGAGACTGGCCTTACTCTTGCTAGTTCTGGCTTCTGTATCAGCACCTGTATCGGCCTTCGGAGGAGACGGTAATATTACTGTAGTTGATGATACACCGGAGAATCCTGAAAGCGCCTGCTCGGACGGTATCGATACTGACGGGGATAGCGTGGCCGACGAGAAGGACATAGGATGTACAAAGCCATACTTCAGAGACTTCTCCGAGCTCGATAAGAGAGATGTGGATGCTTCCTGGATAATGTCGGATAACTCGGCTCCAAGCTACGGAAACAGTCCGTCAGTCTTTTTCTCGTCTTTTGCTGCAGAAAGTCTTGGCTCCAGCCTGGTACTGGATACAAGCAATACCAACACTCTTTCGGAGACCTATCTGGAAGACTCTGATGAAACATGGGCGGGAGGAGAGATCAAAAGAGCTGAGATCCAGCTGCCTGAAGGATCCAGTACCAGCCAGACGCAGGTAGCAGGAGACTTCTTTTCCGACGACATAGACAACCTCATAGAGGCATCTGAGATAGTGGGAGCTGCTGTGGAATGCGGGGACGCAACCCGCGATACGGGTGAAGATAACTTTAACTGCCCGGAGGACATGGGTCTGCCGGATGATCTCTCAGGGGACACGACAGTAAATACCTCGAGGAAAACGGTTACAGAAGTGGTTGGAAACCTCAACATCGAAAGCTTTGTATCCGATACAGGTGCACAGCAAAGAGATACAGTTACAGATAACTTCGAGCCGATATCTCCTTCAAGAGGTACACAGGTGAAGGCAAAAGAGTATCAAGGCGGTAAATCCATCGATCTAACAAAGGGCAACAAGGAAGAGTTGGTCAAACAGGACATCAAAGACCAGGTTAGCAAGGCTGATGAAGATACGACGGTAGGATCAGCCTCTGATTACATCGTGAGGCTAGCAGACGATGGCTCCTGGAAGAACAACCCGGACTTCTACATGGAAAGTCCCGCATCGAACGTCATTAAGGCGGTATACGTCAACAAAAAAGGTTCTCTATCCAACTTCGATACATCATTTAATTCACCCGTAGAAACGCATTATCTCAGAAACGAAGAAACCAAGAGGATATACGAGCAAGGTGACGGAACACTGGGAGAATCCAAGATTGAGAGGCAGTGTACTGAGCTTGATGAAAATGCGACCTGTGTTGTCGATACCACCGCGACAGGATGTCCGAGCCCGTCCGACGAAACCTTCTATAGGTTCGAGAACGGAGACTCCGAGGACGTAGATGTCACCCATGAAACTCAGGTTCTGAAGACGTCTGATGATGGACCAAGTTACAGCGACTCTACAACACAGTCTCAATCCAGTGTTTCAGTGACCAGGTATGGACAGCCTACGGAAGAAGAAGTGAAGACCTGTCCATCGGACACCGAAACCATAAACACAGGGTTCAACTGTCCCACCGACGGACCGAGCGAAGGCTGTGACATAGAAGCTACCGGAGGCTCCATCATCGAACATACAGGAGAGGTAACCGAGTACTGGGACTATGGATCGAAGAGCGTAGATTTCAGGTACGAGGACCTGGAGTTCAGGACCACAAAGGTATTCGATACGAATCCTGCCGAGAAGCCTTCAGGTCTGGGCAAGGATCTGAGAAACGTTTTCTTCTCCGGAGATCCTTTCGACAACTACAATGTACCGCAGAACATAGCCGTGCTTTCATCAGATGGGCGTGCATACTACTCCCCTGAAAGCGCCGGATCAGAGAACCAAAACAGCAGGTCAGTCTCCAGATCCCTTTTCCAGGTTACAAACCGTGACGGAGAGTTCAAGACGAAAAGAGAGTCATACTCATCCTTCGATGTTGACGGAAGCGGCCAGGGAATAGGTTTTGTGGCATACGACGACAGGACAGACCGGAAGATAGGTCAGGAACAGTTCCTGGGAACTAGCTCAAGGTCAACCGGTGACTCGGAAGGAGAGTTTACCTCTCCGGGAGCGGTACAGATGGATGGTGACTGTCCTGGAGACCTCTATTACTGTGTCGGGACCGTCAATATCACCTTGGAAGACATCGATCAGTGGGACTCCTCGAATCCGAGCTCTGGAATAGAGTTTGGAGATCTACGGAACGCGGAAGGTGTCAACGAAAGCTACAGCACCTGTAGGTTCTTCCAGCTGCTTGTAAACAATCTGGATAATACGCAGACGCCTCTGAGATGCCAGTACGACAACGATAAGGACTTTCCTGAAGGTCCTACACCTGCCGAAAAACCCAGAAAGATACCACGGCTAGGGCCGGAGCCATGAGATGAAACCCAGAACTGTCTCCGCGGTCATACTGACACTGTCAATAGCTCTAATTCCTCTGGTGAATGCGGATGGCGGTGCAGTAGTGGATCAGCCAGGCGAGTTCTGGGTATACTCCGAGGGACCGGAGATAAACGAGACCAAGATGAGTGAGTACCCGGCTCTCTATGAGGGAGAGGTCAACTCCAGAGACTCCTGCGTATGGAACGGCACAGAGTACCTCGAGGGACATATGCTGGATGTAGGGCAGCCGTTCGTGATAGACGGTAGAAACGTGACTTTCGAGGCAGGGGGCTGGAACCGTGACAAGGAAATCTGTCTGAACATTCCAGATTCCGGTGACGATGTCTCAGGAGACAATTACTTTGGGGGTGACCAAGGAGGAGAATGGTACGATCAAGACCAGCAGAAGGTAAACGAGTATATAAGAAACAACAAGGAGGGAATCATCGGCAATGCATGGACTCTTTACTGGAGGGAGAACCCGGATACGTATGCAGACCCCGAGACCGGTGTCATAAAGGGAGAAGGAATTGCACTGGAGGATGACTGTAAAGTAGCAGGTACAGGAGGTACTTCCCCATGTGAGGATATAAGGTCCGATACAGGCTTCGAGCCACCGTTTTCTGCCCCGTTCACCGAAGGTCAAAGGGATGATGACCATGACGACTTCAGGAACGTTTTCCCTCTAGAGGGTCTGAACAACTACCACAACCGGGTACAGTCAGGGGGCCATACAGGGCATCCCGAGCCCTTGAACGGACAGCCTCAGGACGGCAGAGGAAACTCACAGTACAATGAGACAGACCTCGAACTAGGACCTCTGGAAAACAGCAGGATTGACGCAGAGGACGACGAATGGGCCTTGACACCGGATCTCTCGTACTCAATAGCAAACAACGGCACGCCGTTTGCCCCCGGAAGGTGCTACGGAGCCTACAGAGTTCAGGGCACTGATAAGAACAAGAGACAGGCGGTATACGCAAACTCCTTCGCGGGAACAGGACAGGTCTACGATGGCGGAAACAGCAGCCCATCTTACTTCCAGCAAAATCCCTTCTTCTCCGGCGATCCCGAAGCCGCGGCTCTGGACGGCAACTGGAGGGATCCAGACAAGCTCAGCTCGTTTGAGGCCTTCACCGGCACCTCATTCTTCAGTTGCGATCTCACAGGGAACGACTGGGGCTTTGCCTACTCTGCAAAAGACACAGAGTTCGACTGTGTATATCCAACAGACACTACAGGGGTAGCACTGAACCAGAAAAGATGCAGAGGTGAGGGAAACCCTTCAAGCCCTGGAGATGAAGGAGTATTCAGGCCTGACGAGGTAAATGAGGAAACAGGTGTCCCGGATCTTCATGGTGTACAGGCCAGCAGGGAACAACTACAGTTCGATGTCAACAGTGATCCATACAGGAACCTTGCGGACGGATGGGGAGTCATAAAGTATACAGGTGACTCAGGGCCCGACAGGTACTTCATAGACTTCGTGGGCTCGAGAGGAAACATCATCTTTGCACAGAGCCGCCCGGATCAGTCACAGGCCATCCGCGTGGGAGGAATCGGAGACCTTGATCAAGACGGAAAGAGAGAACAGATATTCAAACACAGGAACGGATCAATAATGTCTTTGTCCCTCGACCCGGATCGAGATACCGCAGATGACAAGTACCGAGATCTGGGCGTACTAAGCGCCGAACACGAAGATTTCTCAGATATAGGTGATACCGGATCAGAGCTCAGTCCCGGTGGTGTGGCCGACTTTGACGGGGACGGAGACCCTGAGGCTGCGTTCATCTCCGAGTCAACTGAGCTTGCGTTCGTAGAGGCTGACGGAGATGTCCAGAGTACAGATATAGGAGCAATTGATGCAGGCATGGCGGGAGACTGGGATCAGGACGGAGATCCTGAAGTTGTATATATAGCCTCTGATGGATCCGATGGAAACGGAGGTACTCTGGGGGTTGCCGAGGGAGATGGAACCTTTACAGAAACACCGATAGATGATGCCAGGGATGCAGGAGGTATCGGAGACGTTGACGGAGACGGAAGACCTGAGGCAGTATACCTTGACGAAGAATGGTATATAGGACACATAGACTCTGAGATCGAGTTCTCGGAGGGATTCGGTGACGGAGCAGGACAGGACGGTCTTGCTCCCCAGGCAAGGGATATTGGTGGGGTAGGCGATGCAGATGGAGACGGCATACTAGAAGTCTCTTTCGTGAAAGGAGAGAAGGAAGGAACCTCCGAGTCAACCGACCTTGATATATGGACTGTTGACAGAAACGGGGAAGCCCGTAAAGGACTGGCGTCTGATTACCGGGACTTCCAGGGATCAACGGGTGCCCTCATGATGGGTGGGTATGTACCTCCCCGTTCCGACAGAAACAGAAACCTGGCACAGTATCCAAACGCGTGCGGCGACGATCCCAACGAGTACCTCATCAGAGAACACGCAGCCACCCTAGGAGGCGAGGACAACCCTTCCTTCAGCGGCCGTGAGAACATGTATGCTTGTGCAGATAGGCCTTCTGACTGTGTCTTCCAGGGCGAAGTATACAGCGCAGGACAGGTAGTGGATGTCCAGGAAAACTCGGCCGGAGAGAACGGAGTAAACTCATATGATCAGGAGATCTGTGCGGATATAGATCCCGAACTTCCGGGTGGAGAGTGGGTAGATGTAGACAACGAAAAGATCCGGGATATGCTTGTCGGAGATGGTACAGGTTCAGAGCCAGAATACCTGGTTCAGAACGGTCGCCCGGAACCAGATGATCCTGGAGATATAGTGTGGCATGACGGAACGAGAGACGGTGAGCATAACAAGGCAGCGCATGAAGCCATGATATCTCCCTTCAACCCGGTAGATTACCAGACAGGGTACGCACTTGAAGACGACTGTGACCCGGCGATGGCGGAGGATAGACTTGGAGCCTGTGATGACTCCGGATCCAAGGAGAAGCTTATACAGGGAGAGTTGATCTACTCCCCGTTCAAAACGATGAAGTCAGATGACCACAACGTATTTTCTACAGAAGCTATCTCGATGTACGTAGGGGACGGCACCGGAGAAGATGGGTCAGATCAACACGGTCAGAACAACGGTCAGGACACGGAGGCGGTCTCACCGAACACAGACTTTACGGTTACAGAGGACGGTAAAAACGTCGAGCTGAATGACTCTGAGATTAATCGCCTGGAAGATACTTGGGCTGTTTCATCGTACACCGGTCATGTGGTCGGCCCTACAGGAAGGGTATACGAAAACGGTTCATGCTATGGCACCCCAGCACTCAGTCAGGGCGATCTGAAGGTGAACAAAGGCGAGAAGGTAGTGGCAAACTCCTTTGCAAAGGCGTTCGACGTCGATGAAGACGGTCAGGATGAAGGCGTATGGGTCGATCCCGATACCACAGAGAAATCGGTTACTCAGGGAGGAACCAGCTGTGACCTGGTAGGGGAGGACTGGGGAATAGGGTACAACACCGGAAGCGGACTGGAAGTCAGGAACGCAAACGATAAGACAGCCTACGAGCCAACAGATCTACACGTAGTAACCGGAGACATCACCTTCGACATCAACTCTGATCCAAACGGGTTCGGTGAGGACAGAAATCTTGAGCAGCATCCAAACGTCTGTGGTGACGACAGAAACGAGTATCTGATCCGTGAACACGGAGATGCTGTAGAGAAAACAGAACAGTCACCTAACCTTGATCAAGACAATATCTATGTGTGTGCGGACAGAATCTCTGACTGTGCCTTCAACGGAGAGGTCTACAGTGAGGGACAGCTAGTCGACATACAGTCCAACCAGAGAGAGGAAAAAGGTGCAGACTCAGTAGACGAAGAGGTCTGTGTAGACGTCGACAAGTCAGTCCCAGGAGGAGAGTGGGTAGATGTAGATGACGAGTCGATAAACCAGCTTCTGAAAGGCAGTGAAGGATCCTACAACGAGGACAACCCTGATACCTACGAAGGTCTCGTGAGAAGCAACGTATCATATGACGGTCCGGGAATCAAATGGTTTACAGATAAGTACGCTCCGGCCGCAGAGGTCGAAAAGTCACCGTTTAATCCTCTTGATTACTCTGATGGATACGCTCTCGAAGACGATGTGGGGCCGGATGTCCGGTTCACCTCCGATGAGGGGCCTGACGAGGAGAAGTTCACACCTGACGCAGTATACAGTTTCTTCGAGGAACTGCACAGAACCGATGACAGGAAAGCCTCGCTGATGAAGGGAGCAACCGATGAAGAGATAAGAGAAGGCGACCTGTTCACAGGAATATCCGTCAGGATGTACGTCGGTACCGCAGATGGAGACGCAAGCTACAAACACGGCGCCACAAATGGACAGGACCAGGAAAATGTTCCTGACAGTCTGGACTTCACGGTAACGAAGAACGGAAAGACCGTACCTCTGAACGACTCAACGATAGATCCTCTGGAAGACACCTGGGCAATATCGACACATACAGATGCAGTTGTAGGCCCGACAGGGAAGGTATACGAAAACGGGTCCTGTTACGGCCGGAACGTGCTTGATCAGCCTGACCTGCAGCTGACCAAGGCACAGAAGGCAGTAGGAAACTCATACGCTATGAGCCTGGACGTAAACGGAGACGGAACCTCACTGAAAAAAGGTGTCTGGGTCAATCCGGACTCGACACCTAAATCCGTGACTTCGGGCGGCCTGGGATGTGAACTAAATGCCACGGACTGGGGTATAGGCTATGACACTGGTCCGGGATCCGATCTAAACGTCATACGCGGGGCAGGATCCGAGCCGGGAGACGTCAGAGAAAGAGGCTACGACCGGGATGACCCGCATGCCGTCACAGGAGACATCCAGTTCGACTACAAATCCGACCCTGGAACCCTGGATCAGGACAACCTGAAGCAGTATCCTGATGCATGTGGAGATGACAGGAACGAGTACCTTATCAGGGAACATAATGCAAGTGAAAGGTTCAACGACGAAGACAATCCCTCTCTGGTCAGGGACAATATCTATGTGTGTGCGGACCGGATATCGGACTGTGCGTTCAACGGCAGTGTCTACTCCGAGGGCGAAGTAGTAGATATACAGGCAGGTGATCCGCCAGGACAGGACGAGGAGGCTGGAGTAAACTCCGTGGACGAAGAAATCTGTGTAGACGTCGATGAAACCGTTCCAGGAGGTGAATGGATGGATGTCGACAACTCCTCCATAAACCAGGTGATCAAAGGCAAGGAAGGAACGTACACGGAAGACGATCCATCCACCTACAAGGGACACGTGAGGTCAAACCTGACATACAATGGAGAAGGTGTGAAGTGGTTCACGGATGAGTACGCTCCTGCTGCGGAGGTCGAGAAGTCTCCGTTCAACCCTCTGAACTACTCGGACGGGTACGCATTAGAGGATGACTGTGGTCCCGGAGTAAACTGCTCAGACGAGGGAGAAGACATAATAGACTTTACCCCGGAGGCAGATTACTCCTTCTTCGAGGCAGGAAACATCACCGATGACAGGATCGACTCCGTCTACAGTACAGGGAACTGGGACCGAATTATCGAGGGAGAGGTTTTCAACGGAATCTCTGTCAGGATGTGGGTCGGCTACGCCAACGGAACCGCATACTACGAACATGGCTCCTCAAACGGACAGGACCAGCAGAACGCGCCCGAAGACCTGAACTTCAACGTCACGAAGTTCGGCAAGACCGTACCCCTTAATGATTCTACGATAGATCCTCTGGAAGATACGTGGGCGATAGCAAACCGGACGGACGCAGTAGTAGGACCAACCGGAGAAGTCTACATAAACGGATCATGCTACGGACAGAACGTACTTGACTATGAGAATCTCACCGTGACGAAGGCGGAGCGTGCGGTAGGAAACTCCTATGCCATGAGCCTGGACGTTGACGGAGACGGCACCTCAAACAGACAGGGAGTATGGGTGAATCCGGACTCAACACCGAACTCAGCAGTCTCCGGAGGTCTATCCTGCGAGCTAAACTCGACTGACTGGGGATTCGGCTACAACATAGGTGAAGGCACAGAACTGAGGGAAGTCAGAGGCTCCGGCTCTGCACCAGGCGATATTAGGCAGCCGGGATACGATCGGGATGATCCACATGTGGTCGCAGGCAACATCCGGTTCGACAACGAGTCAGATCCCACAGGGTACGATCAAGATAATCTGAGGCAGTATCCTGATGCATGCGGAGATGACAGAAACGAATACCTCATAAGAGAACACAGAGGTACAGGAGAGGGAATAGAACACAGTCCCTCCTTGCAGCGGGATAACATCTATGTGTGTGCGGACCGGATATCGGACTGTGCCTTGAACGGCAGTGTCTACTCCGAAGGTGAGGTAGCGGATATACAGGCGAATGATCCACCGGGAGCAGACGAGGAGGCCGGAGCCGACTCTGTAGATGAAGAGGTCTGTGTAGACGTAGACAACTCTGTGCCGGGAGGAGAATGGCTGGACGTCGACAACGAATCCCTCAACCAGTATCTCAAGGGAGAAGAGTCCGAATACACACCTGATACACCTTCAACCTACGAAAGCTTTGTACGCGCTAATTCAACGTATGATGGTCCGGGAATCAAATGGTTCACCGACGAGTATGCCCCGGCCGCAGAAGTCGAAAAATCACCTTTCAACCCTCTGAACTACTCGGACGGATACGCTCTTGAGGACGACGTTGGGCCCGGCGTAAACTTCACTTCCGATGAAGGATCCGAGGAAGAGAGGTTTACACCGGATGCGGTCTACAGCTACTTCACAGATTCCCATATCACAGACGACAGGACGGACGCCATAATGTCTACCGACAACAGAGATAGGATACTTGAGGGAGACGTGTTTGAGGGTATTTCCGTCCGTATGAGGGTAGGATCTGCAGACGGCACAGCATACTACAGACACGGAAGATCCAACTCACAGGAGGACGAAAACGTACCTTCCGACGTGGACTTCACGGACACAAAGTTCGGCAAGACTGTACCTCTGAACGACTCGACAATCGATCCACTGGAAGATACGTGGGCGATAGCAAACCGGACAGACGCAGTAGTAGGACCAACCGGAAAAGTCTACATGAACGGATCATGCTACGGACAGAACGTACTTGACTATGAGAATCTCACCGTGACGA
>CAKZNU010000089.1 GCA_937132175.1 uncultured euryarchaeote | reverse complement strand
TCTTGGAGGAGCCTTCAGCGCCCTGTCGGAGATGGACTCGACCGCCCTTGAGATAGAGAGTGACAGACACTCCAACAAGTACACAACAGTAGATGTAGAGCCCGAGAATCTCTATGCAGTTCTGGAGTCGGCCTCAGCTATAGACGAGGAATAAAGGAAGATCAACTCAGACTCTCCAGTACCTCGTCCTGAGGTATTTTTCTCTCATCGCCGGTCTCCATATCCTTCACCGTCACTTCGTCGTTTTCAAGGTCGTTCTCTCCCACTATGAGAACCTTCTCAGCGTTTATGGAGTCGGCGTAACCGAGTTGCTGGCCGAAGCTCCTGTCACCGAGGTCCGTCTCCACACAGAGTCCTTCGTTCCGGAGCTCGGCAGCATAGCCCAGTGCCTTCCCCCGGACGGACTCCGATACCGAAAGCACGTAAGCATCTGTCTCTGTGCCTTTCAAAGGATACCTGCCTTCCTTTTTCAGTAACTCTATGGTCGGTGAGTATCCGAAGGCAAAGCCTACAGCGGGAACCTCCTGTTCTCCGAACTCGGATACAAGGTCGTCGTATCTTCCTCCGCCGAAAAGTGCTCTGAGCTCGCCTTCCGAGTCAAAGGCCTCGAAGACAAGACCTGTGTAGTAGGCAAGGCCTCTCACAATCGAGAGATCGAAGCGACACATATCAGCTACGCCGTGTCTTTCGAGGGCCTCTCCAAGACTCTCCATCCTGTCGATACGTTCCTGTACCTCTTCAGGAGCGGTTTCACGCAGGCTCTCTATGTTTTCCAGTATCGGACCGGATATATCCGTCAGCTCATCTACCTGTTCAGCGGCTTCTCCTGATAGCCCCCTTTCTCTGAGATCTTCCCGGAACTCCTCTTCACCCATTTTTTCCTTATCATCCACCACTTTCATGGCTTCCTCGGTTTTCTCGATGCCGTGGCTCTCAAGTATTGATTCCAGAAGCTCTCTGTCGTTGATCCTCAGGGATACGCGGTCGTCAAGGTCCAGTCTCTTGAATATAGTACCGGCAGCAGCTATTATCTCTGCATCGGCCTCCACCGACTCCAAGCCAAAGATATCGAAGTCTCCCTGCATGAACTCCCTGTCCCTGCCTTTCGTCACGTCTTCGTACCTCCATCTCTTCGAGGTACTGTACCACTTTACTGGAGTTTTCAGGTCCTTTCTCCTCTGTATCATTCTTGCACGGGTAGGAGTCTGTTCCGGTACAAGGGTGATATCTTTTCCGCCTTTATCCTCGAAGGCGTACATCTCGTCAGTCACTGAGTCTTCCTCCTTCTCCGTCCAGAGGCCCTGTCTCTCGATACTTGGCGGATCGATCTCTCTGAAGCCGAAGCTCTCCGCCACCTCCCCTACAACCTCGATAAGGTGTTTTCTGGTCGCCCAGTCCTCAGCGTAGTAATCGTATGTGCCTTTCAGGCTCTCAAGCTCTACAGTCATAGTTAACACCTGTGGAGGAAACTTTTTGATCCAAACATCTACCAGTTCCAGACGGGTTCTCTGGAATCACGAGAGATCCCGTTCCATATAGATTCTTTCATCGCTTTCAGCTCTTCCAACCAGATCCACCGGCTCGATTACGGGCGCATCGTCAACTTTGACAGGACTGAACCCGAGGTCCGAGTCAAGACCAAGCTTCCTGGTGTTGTCACCGTATGCTTCGACATCTTCCTCCACCTCGATTAACTCCTCTCCGTTGTACTGGGTTCTCATGAGGCCTCTGGAGACATCTCTCCTCTCCTTGACCCTCTCAAGCTCCTTTCTCTTGAGTTTCTTGCCGATGCGCTGACCTCTGTGCCCTGGTGCGACACCGAGTTCCTCAAAGTAAAAAGTAGAGCCGTCAAAGTAATCGGTATCAGCCTCCTGCAGTTCATCCGGGAACTCCTCGGCATCCCCTGGTTCCAGTATACGACCCCAGGCAAAACCGATCACATCGTCTCCGTCCAGGGCAAGAAATCCCTCGTAATCAGTCTCCTGCATGGACCCGAGGAAGCTATCTACATCTTCATAGGACCAGTCTTCCTCGTAGGGAGAGTGCCTGAAAACCTCCTGAAACGTAGATATCAGTTCATCCCGGTTCCTGGACTCATCAAGAGGATATGAGGTCTCATCTCCGAAGCCGAAGCTGACGTACTCCGGCTCAGTCATTTTCGAAAACCTCCGTAGAAGCTGCACTTAATGGATTTGATACGTATCTATCTGCTGACTCCGTGAACACGTCCACCAGTAGTTGATCTCATATTTCTCATAGGCATTGACAATTCTTTTAATGGGTCTGTCCCTGGGTGCTGAATCATCGATTTTTTATTGGAACCTGATGAATAACTGTTTATGTCGGAAAAGTACCGGGTTATGCTTGCGTCTGTGCTCCTGAATATCTCGGCTACATCCGCCCAGATCTCAGGGGGCTACGGATCCGCCTCGATCATCGACGTCATTGCACGTGTGATAGGTATAAACGTCGGAAGGCCGTACGAACTGATAGGCTTTCTTTCTACGCTGGCTGTACTGATGGTTACCACCTATATCGTTTTACGCAGCGCCCTCGGCTTCATAGATGAGAGGCTCGGTGATGATTACGACGATTACTTTCTGGACGCTGCAGGAGTAACTGATGAAAATGGTTACAACATCCTGGCTTTAGCTTCCGTTCTGGTGGTGCTTACGATGGTCGGAACCTTCGGGTTCATGGACATCATCAACGGGTTCCAGTCACTGATCATACTGGCCTTCCTGTTTACACTTCTCGCAGGCATAACGCTGGTTATTTCCTCGGGCACCGGAGCCATAATCGGAGGTACCGCTCTGGGTATAGGACTAGGCACAAGGGCTACAGCTACAGGAATAGACGAAGTTAGAAACGCCCTCGACGAGGTAGAGAGACGTGAAGACCGTGCGGACCCTGACAGATCAGATCCTGACCGGGAGGACGCAGAGCTTTCAGCCGAGGAACTCGAGGAGGTAATAGAGATAATCGATGAAGTAGAGGAAGAGATAAACGGAATCCTGGAGGACGAAGAGGAAAGCCTGGAGGAAGACCTAGAAAGACTTAGAGAGTTGCTTGAGTTGCTGGGTGAGACAGGTGACTAGCCACCAGAGATTCAGGAGAGCTCTTGAAAAATCCCTTGAGGATGAACAGAAGGTTCAACAGATTCTTGATCCATCTCAGGACATAGAGGTGAAGAAACAGATAATAAAATCCAGCGAGATCAGGATCTCGGAACAGACGAAACAGAGCCTAGGACAGTACAGGGAGGAACTGAGGGAAAAACAGGCCTACGCCGAAAAACACGATCCAACACAGACACAGCAGTACAGGAAAAACACCTATCTAGAGGTTCAGGCCGCACTGGAATCACTTTCCGAAGATATAGATCGAGCGATCGAGGAAGACAGAGACCTGGAATCAATCGCCAGATCCATAGAAAGCAGAGAACTCGCGAGAGAAACAGGAAAGGAAATGAGAGAGCTAAAATCATTGAAAAAGAGGCTACAGGACCTCATCAAAAAGGAAAAAATCTTGGAGGAAATGCTTCAGAAGATAGAGAAGCTTGGGGAGGCAGTCGGCGGCCTAGAGAACATAACCCAAGCCACTGAGAACCGTGTAGAAACAGTGGAGTTGGTGCTGGAACACGCAGAGGAGAGCTCATCTGACCCAGCACAGCGTTTCGTTGAAGAAGTACTGGAGATGCATTCCGAAGGAAAAATTTATGACCTTGAGAGAGGCATTGTCGACGACCTGGATATACAGGCTCCTTCCGATCAGAACTCATTAAACGTTGTAACACTGTGTCCAACAACCTTGCCTGGGCCAGATAGCGAGGCCTTCAGGTCCAGACGTAACAGCACGCTGGCAGCTTACCTCATCTTTCTGAGAGACAGCATTAAGGGAAAGCAGAAGGGAAAGAAGCTGCTTGATGAAGGCAACATCGGGTACGAGGCCGCGCGGGAGAAGCTAAGCCAGATATATGAAAACATCGGAAATATACCGAAGGATTTCTTCGAGATAGGGAGAGGCTACTACGTCTACCCTCAGGAGCTTGATTTGGAGAGGCGGGGAGAAATCGTCTTCGCCAACCTGCCTGAGAACCTAGTCTCGGATCTCAGTGTAGACGAAACCATAACTGATGTAATTCTTTCAAACTCCGGAAAAACAGATGGGTCTGCTATCAGAGCCACCTACTTTCACTGTCTCATACGCCATTACATCCATAAGGAAAGCTCGAGAGACTATAGCTTTCTTGATATCCTGCAGAGTGAAGACGGACTCGGCGACCTTGAAAAAGCGCAGAAAGAGATGGTGCTGGTGGATGAAGGCGCCGCATTCGCAGCCAACCTGGTACAGGGCGAGGAAATAGATCCGGATTCAAATCAGTACAGAGTATTCTCAGACCCCAAGCCCCTAAAGAAAGTAGCAAAGGCCTTTGCCAGCCGATTAGAAGCATCCAAAGCGCCTATGAACTCTCTATTGCGAAATGCACAACCAAAAGCCAAA
>CAKZNU010000088.1 GCA_937132175.1 uncultured euryarchaeote | reverse complement strand
GTATATGAGCGTCTATGAAGACGGTATAGACCTTTTCTCCAGACTCTATACATAGATCCTCGAGATCCACTGCTTCGGCCTCTCTAATTCCTCTATCGACCACTCTTGCAAGCTCCACACCGTCTTCCTGCGGTGGACCTGATTCGTACTCTCTGGAGGCCATGGGAGCGAGCTCGGCGTTCGTAACTATGGTACCGGACTCTGGTCTGTCCGGGTACGGCTCCTCTACCTCGACTGATACACCGACTACGACATCCGTACTTCCGATCCTGACCCTCGCAGATCCGTTTGCCGTCTCATTGATATAATCCGTCTCTATCTCTATATCACGGTATTCCTCGGGTTCTCTGCCGTCATGTCTTTCTCCGCTCCGGATGATCTTCTGTCTGATGTCCTCTGCGTTTATTTTCATTCCTGATCACCTTCTGTGCTATACTTCTGTTCTATAGTCTCTCTCTGCATCTCGTAAAGCTGTCTGCAACCGTTTTCCGCAAGCTCGATGCAGTCACGCACCTGTTCAACGGTCAGGTCTCCGTCCATCTGTACCAGAGTGATGTTTTCTCTTCCAGACTCTTCTTCGGCTGTGTTGATCGTCGCAATCGGAATATCTGCGTTTCCTTTCTTGTCTTCCTTGCCGTTTACATCAAGCACCGGAGTCTCATCCACCACACCGGCTGCACAGGCCGAGACCAGTCCTTTCATAGGTATGCCTGCGTCTGCAAGTGCCAGAGATGCTGCTGTGATCCCTGTTACACGTGTTCCGCCGTCTGACTCGATTACCTCCATCGAGATATCTATTCCGGCCTGTGGAAACCTTTCAAGCTCCAGAGCCGGTTCAAGCGCTCTTCTTGCTACCAGACCGATCTCCTTGGCTCTTCTGTTAGGTCCTGGGCTCATCCTGTCGTCAACTGAGAAAGGAGCCATGTTGTACCTCATCTTGATCACGGCTCTGTCCGGCTCCTGAAGATGCTTCGGGTGAAGGTCCTGAGGACCGAAAACAGAGGCAACCACCCTGGTGTTTCCTATCTCCACCATTGCTGATCCTTCTGCCTCCTCGAGGACATCTATCTCCATAGATGTCTCTCTCAGCTCGTCTTTCTCTCTTCCATCTACTCTCTTGCCGTCCTCGTCAAACCACTGTATATCCTGTTTCATTACTGATCACCTGTTCTGGAATCAAGCCAGTCACTCATTTTTTCGGTGAGTCCATCTGTATGTGCCTCTCTTTCAACCTTTTTGACGGCTTCTGCAGCCACGCCGGAGTCTTCGCCCTTGATCCAGACAAGGCCGTTCTGGCCTACTATGATGTGGCATCCGGTCTTCTCGTTGATCTGCTGTACCATGGTTCCCTGTCTCCCGATTACTCTCGGAACCTTGTGAGGTGAAATGTTTACGACACGGCCTTCCTCAAGCTTTCTGCATCGGTCATCCAGCATCGTCAGATCGACGTCCATTGACTCGGAGACAGAATCAATCTTGACGACTACAGCGTCTCCTACATCGTAGAAATCCGTCAGGTCGTCCTCGTCCAGATCGACGTACCTGTCCGAAGCCTCACTTATATCCAGAGTACCTTCATAAGGAGAGTCCAGATCCACATTCCATCTCGAGTAACTTACACGTGTGACCTCTCCTATGACGACGTCTCCTTCCTCAGGGATATAACGTCCGTCCATAGGCCTCACACGAAGCTTGTCACCCGAAGACTTCACGGTACCAATAAACTTTGAGTAGATTTTGCCGTCTTCTGCGTAGACTCCTGAGCCAGGCCTGTTATCATCGTCACCAACAACCTCGCCAGGAGATACAGTATCTCCGTCATTTACTCTTGACATATTATTCAAACCTCTGTAATTCCCCGGAAACCTTGATCACAAAGAAAACCGGTTCTTATGTAAAGAGATGTCTCATGAAACTTTTTAAATTAGATCTGGACAAGACGCCTTCTCCGTAGATGTATCAGTCACAGAAATGAGTACCAGATAGACGTTTTTGGCTGATAGGAAAATCATTAAGTTCGATCAGCTCTAAGATGGCTTGTGGGTACTGAATACGGGGATTTAACTAGAAGGGATGCGCTTGGAG
>CAKZNU010000087.1 GCA_937132175.1 uncultured euryarchaeote | reverse complement strand
CGGTAAGTAGAGCTGACGGGAATCTACCGCTCGTGGACGTCATGGCGAATCCGGGGGAGCGGGACAGGAAGGCAGACGTAGTGAAGAGAAACGGTAAGATGCCTGGTGGTGAGAAACCAAGAGCCGTACGAGAAGAGACGTCCAACAGGACAAGCGAAGCTGAGGTCAGCTTCGGATACATGACAGACCAGCCGAGATCAGGTGTTCCGATAGTGCACCGTGTACAGAGAAAGACCTCTGAGTACGTAGAGACTCTGGGAGATAACAACCCTCGGCAGATAGAGTTTGAAAACTCGATCCAGCCTGACCAGATCAGGGGCAAGGTGGTCTTCGAGATTCCACGTGTCGGGGTCATCAAGGTACTGGCTATGGATCTTACCGGGTTAAACGGCGGAGTACCTCTTGCTCTGGATACCACTCCTTCCTGTGGATAGGTGTATGTATTTAAGGTTTGTATCTTCAAGATTCGAAACCATGGAATTCTGTAAAGATGAGGACTGTGGAGGTATGTTAGTATCGGAGAAGAAGGACGGAGAGTCGGTGATGAAATGCAGGAACTGTGGAACGGTACACGATGTCGACGGCAGCTACAGGGTTACCGAAACCAAGGAAGACGACCCTATGGACCGTCTGAACGTCAACGATGAGTCAACGGATGAGTCGACGCGTCCAACTACGGACAAGGAGTGTCCGTCCTGTTCAGAGGACTCAAGTGATGAAAGAGAGCATGAGTGGTGGATGGAACAGACCCGGGCGAGCGACGAGCCGCCTACAAGGTTTTACAAGTGCCGGGAGTGTGGAAACGTCCACAAGGAGTACGATTAATCATCCTCCATTCTTCCCGCAAACTGCTTGATAGAGCTTCTTAGATCCTTCAGTTCGTCCTCGACGTCCTCCTGTCTATCCTCGAAGGATCTCTCCTCTTCGGTTTTCTCTCTCGGAGCTTCCAGGTTTTCTATCTCGTCTTTCAGTTCCTCAGTCTCCTCCAGCTTCTCATCGTGTCTGTCTACCTTGTTTTCCAGACCTGAGAACTTCTTCTCAAGGTTCTTCACCCGTTTATCAAGTTTTTTCGTGTTTCCATGGGTCTTCTTGACCGTCTTCTGCATATCTTTCAGGGTCTCAACCATGTCTCCGCTGACCTCCTCGAGGTCTTCCAGCCTCTTGGAGTTTTCCTTCTGGTTCCTGCTCAGCCTGACAAAGAAGTCCTTAAGCTCCTGTACATCTACCTCTTCCTCGTTCGAGCTTAACATGGTCGAAAGCTCCTGTCTCGTGACACTTTGCTGGGCTACCTGGTTTACCTGTGACTGTACGTCCTGTACCGCGGAGTCAACCGCATCCAGATGTGACTCTATCTTCTCAAGCCTCTCTGCGACCGCGTCCATACCCTCGGCTGCCTTCTCCCCTTCCTTTCCCAGAAGATCCATACATGCATACTGTCCTCCCAGCTATTTGAAGCTTTACGGGGTTCGGCGGCGATGACCATGGTTCCGGAGCGCAAGCTCCATTCCTATCACAAAAACAGAAAACCCCGTGACTCCGAGAAACGCCAGGATCTCAGGATCTCCAGCGGTACTTGCATGAACAAGAACCCCGAAAACCGCCACCGAGAAACCGAAGATACTCATCCAGTAACCGATGTCATGTCTGGTATCCTGATCCATAAACTATCTTTACTCGGGCCTGATAAATGTCTTCGCCCACGGCATCTGTGAAGAGTTAAAACGTTTTGAGAGAATCACAGTAATATGGCTGATGAACAGAGAAGAGCTCCTGCCGTAAGGAAGGACATAGAGGATATTGATGAGAGAGATGACATCAGGGTCAGGGTCGTGGGTACGGTTCTGTCTCTGGAAAATGACTCTATATCGGTGGATGACGGAACCGGAACCGTTGAGGTGTTCCTTGATGAAGGCGAGATGGATGGACTCGAGGAGAACCAGATGGTAAGGGTTCTGGGACGTGTACTGCCGACGCCTGATGGCTTTGAGATACAGGGAGAGATACTGCAGGACTTCTCCGATGTCGACCCGGAAAGATACAAGAGGATTAAAAAGATTGTTTCAACCACTTCATAACAAAGGTGGTTATTTTGTTTGAGGCCGAACTCGACGACGTTGCACTTATCAAGGATTCGATGAAAACCGTTTCAGACCTCATAAGTGAGGGGCTTTTCCAGCTGAAGGATGATGGAATACATCTGATAGCCGCAGATCCTGCAATGGTGGCTCTGGTTGACTTCAAGCTTGAGGAAGACGTATTCGAGAGCTACGATCTTGAGGAGGAGACGAAGGTAGGTCTCAACCTCGAGAACTTCTACTCCATACTCAGAAGAGCTAACTCAGACGATACGCTGACGCTGGAGCTTGATGAAGACGGCTCCAAGTTCCACATCACCATGGAAGGCGTAAGCACCAGAGACTTCTCACTACCGGTACTCAACCTTTCAGAAGATGACATACCAAGTACAGACCAGCTTGACTTCTCAGTAGAGTCAGAGATAGAGGCCTCGGTGCTTGAGGGCGCCGTCAAGGACGCAATGGTGGTCTCGGACTCGGTAACAGTCTCCGCGGACTCCGAGCACCTCGAGATAGTCTCGAAGGGAGACCAGTCCAACGTCGATTTCTCGATATCCGGAGACTCGGAAGGCATCATAGAGCTGGAAGGCGGAGAGGCCGAATCCATGTTCTCCCTTGATTACCTGAGCAACATGATAGGCGCAAAGTCACTCTCGGATACCGTCTCCGTGAAGCTTGGGGACGACTTCCCGATGAGACTGGAGTTTGTGGTACCGGAGAAGGCGGATCTGAGCTTCGTCCTGGCACCGAGAATCGAAGAAGACTGAACAGGGTAAAAACTTGTCCAGAAGCTTTTCCCCCTATATCTCACTGGCGTACGACGGCCAGGGACCGCCCAGCGAACACGAGCACGGTCAGATGGGATATAGCCCTGATGCGGTAGCTCTTACACAGCAATCTTTTCGGGAAGACTCCGAAGACCTCCGTGTCGGTATCCACGTCGAGGCACCTGATCTCAAGGGTTTTTTCTCGAACATAGAGGACCTGGGCCTTATCTTCCGGTACAGGAATGAAAGCGCTCTCACGAAGAGGAAGGAGATATGGGAGGAGGGGAAAGAGGTAGATGAGTACTCGATTCCTCCAGCATACAGCTTCGATGTAGTGGAGGCCAGACTGGATCCTGACGAGGAATGGATGGACTGGCTGGATACCGTACACAAACCTTTATGCGGATACTCCATAGACAGGATCAAGCTTGATACTCCACAAGGATTCTACGGAGACGCCAGGAAATCTAGAGAAAACCTACTCGATACACCAGAAGGTTTCTACAGCAACCCAGAGGTCCTGGAGGAAAACCTTCAGAGTGCCAGGTTAACCTTCATACCCGAAACAGAGAGCATTGAGGAGGTAAGCTTCGGCTGGCGGGCCGGGGTCGCCGAAATAAAGCTGGAAAACACCCAGAAGCCGGCATCCCCAAGTTCCCGAGCAGAGGAGGATACTGACACAGAACCGGTCCCCGGTACTAAGACAGATCTGGAACAGGTATCTGACCTGAAAAGGGAGATTGAAGACAGTACAGATATAGGAGACGTCAAGGTGCTTCGGTGAGAATCAGAGCCACTCGCCCTCATTTAGACGCCGAAGAGCGACCGGACTCCAGCAGGAAACCCGGTTCATACATATGGATGTTACGATATGGAAACAAAGACCGAGTATCCTTTTACAGTTTACACATCTCTTTCCACATATGAGTGAAGTCGGTGAAAAGCCAAGAGACTGGAGGATCAGACAGTACTACGAGCGGGAAGAAGTCGCTGATTACTTTCTTGATCTCGGCCAGTACCGTGAAGTAGTACCTACATATGAATCCGGCTACGGGAAGAGGCCGGACGCACTTAACTTCAGGGGAGACTTCGAGCAGCTGGTGGAGGACGGAGCTGTCGCCTTTCATGCCTCCGTGGAGCGCTGGAGAAACCCTCTCCTGATAGACTCCGTCTCCAGCCTGGATGATCTCAGGGAGACATGGGACCTCGTAATAGATATTGACTGTGATGAAAGCTTTGAGCTTGCGAAGAGAACCGCCAAGCTTCTCATCCAGGAGCTTCATCAACACGGTATAGAAAACGTTTCCGTCAAGTTCTCTGGTAACAGAGGTTTCCACATCGGGGTCAGGGCAGAGGCATTTCCTTCGGAGGCGGGAGGCCACAATATCTCGGAGATGTATCCGAGACTGGGTAGGGGCATAATTGATTACCTCAGGGACCAGCTCAGGGACAGGATGAGGTCAGAGGTAAGAGATCTGGGACTTGAAGACGCCATGCAGACAGATAAAGGAGAGGATCCTTACCAGGTCTCGGATATTGAAAACGACTGGGGTCAGAGACACCTCTTCAGGATGCCTTACTCACTTCACGACGGCACATGGCTTGTATCCGTGCCGATCGCGGAAGACGAGATAGAGGGCTTCGAGAAGGAAGATGCCTCCATCGAGAACGTAGACTTCGAGGAGACGTTTCTGGAGGAGTACAAGGAGGGGGAGGCATCTGAACTTGTCCTCCGGGCCGTAGAGTTTATCGAGTCAAGACAGGAGGAAAGAAAACAGAGACGGACGGAGGATGAATCCGAGTTCGAGACGCCGGATGAGGCGATCCCGGAAAAGTACTTCCCGCCGACTATAAAGAATATCCTGGAGGGCCTGGAGGACGGCAGGAAAAGAGGTCTTTTCATCCTGATCAACTTTTACCTGACGGTTGGATACGAAATGGATCAGATCCGTGGAAAGATATGGGAGTGGAACGAGAGAAACGAGGAGCCGCTACGTGAGGCATACGTCAAAGGTCAGCTTAACTGGCATGAGGGACGGGACGAGACTGTTCCCCCACCTAACTACGACTCAAACGGATACTACAAGGATATGCAGGTGTATGAAGGTGACCGCCTGGAGGAAGAGATCTCAAACCCGGTAAGCTATGCCTTCCGCAAGTCCAAAAACAATGATAGCGCAGAGAAAGAAGAGGAAAACAACGAAGAGGATCTTATATGTCCGTACTGCGGCAAGGAGTACCAGATCGAAAGCTACTACAAGGACCACGTGAAGG
>CAKZNU010000086.1 GCA_937132175.1 uncultured euryarchaeote | reverse complement strand
GATTGCTTGTTTCATTGCCCTATTTTCTCTCCCAGAATCTTCTTTGAGAAGTATACTATGCTATTTTTTACTGATACTTCGCTGCCTTCCTTCTCCTCCCACTCAACCGGGATTTCTTTCGTACTGTAGTTGTTTTCTTCTGCTTGGACAAGCAGTTCGGTATCCCAGAACCAGTGGTCGCTGTTGATACTGTCTTTTATGTCATTGTAGGCGTCTCTGTTGATGCCTTTGAAGCCGCATTGGTGGTCGCTAATCCCTGTTCCGAACGATAAGCGTGCAAGAGAGTTATACCCCTTGCTAAGTAGGTCTCTGATCAGGCCTCTTTCTGCCTCAGAGCCATCTATGTATCTTGACCCTATTACGAGGTCATTTTCATCAAGCTCTTCGATCAGTTTGCTGATGTGATTTAGGTCTGTAGCTAGGTCGGTATCCATGAAGAATAGCTTTGATTTCTCCGCGGATTCGAATCCTTTTTCGACTGCCTTGCCTTTTCCAAGCCGTTCCTCGAAATGCAGATGCTTCATACATTCCAGTTCACTTGTCAGGTTGGAGGCTATCTCCGGTGTCGAGTCTGTGCACCCGTCTTCAACTATTATTATCTCGAAGTCCTTGCTGTGTTTCTCCAGTTCGTTCTTGGCCTTGGTGACGGTTCCCTCTAGAGTATTCTCCTCGTTGTAACAAGGCAGAACCATGCTCACATCATCTTCTCGCATCGTCAACGAATTAATCACCTTTTCTTATAATCTTTTGATTACGTCTTCAGCTTCCTCCTCTCCACACAGCTATCTAAAACCTGAAACTCGGTTTACAACCGGCCGAATGACTTTTCCAGAGAAAGATCTCGAGTTCAAGGAGGCCTCTGCGAGAAGTTCCGGGAATGAGGATTACAGTGAGGATCAGGAGGAAGAGGTCAAGGAGAAGCTGAAGGATCCTGGGTACATGTAACTCAGTATCTTGAGTTATCGTAGCCGTGGTTCAGAGGTTTTTCAGGACCGAGGTCTATGTATGGCTGTGTTCTTCCTCTGTAGTCCTGGTAGCCGAGAGCACGGCACCTGGCTTGTTCCGGGCCTCTGTATCCTTCAGGTGTCGTGTATGTGAGTTCTCCATCTCTTCCGGAGACATGTGTGTTTCTCCAGCCTTCTCCTGCGACCTGACAGATCACGTAGCTCACAGGGTCCCCTTCGTTATTTACGGTCTGTGTTGTCTTTACGTCTATGCCCTGAAGATTCTGGTAGCTGAAGTTATAGATGTACCTGGTTTTTCCGGATAGCTGTATCTCTCCGTATTTCTCCAGGTATGTTCTGTTTCTTGGATTCTTTGAGATGTAGTGATCGGCTCCGTACCTCAGAAGTAATCCTCTTGAGGGGCTGTCTGCGTTTTCGATGTATGCATCTGAGAGTGCGTGTAGTCTCACGTACGAGTCCTCCGACATTACGGTATCCTGCGGTCCCAGATCTTCTATGAAGCTTTCTGCTGAAGGAGAGATATGGCTCCCGATGGGGCCTGTGTTTTCCTGTATCTTTGCCGTGCCGTGTATACCGGCAGCCAGAACCAGAACGGCTGTTATTATCTGTCCTGAGGTGAGGTCCTCCAGCTTGCCCGGCAGAGACAGAGAGGGTTCTTTTTCCTCCAGCCAGGTCTTTACTGTCCATACCGTGAGGAATGGAAGCGGTATGAAGATGAAAAACATCACGTAGACGTGTACCTTTGCGAGAACCAGTCTCCCGAGGAGAGGTCCCAGGCCCGCTACCAGTGCCATGAATCCGAGCGGTCCGTAGAGTTTCTGCCTTATCTTGTTCCTGAAGAGTATGAGGCCTGCCAGTGTCACTGTAGTCATTACAGGGTACATCTCCACCAGCCTTCTGTAGAGGAAGAGGTGGGACTCGGGCGTAAATCCTTCCAGCCATGCTGCCTCCCCGGTTACCGTCATCTGCTGTGCTGTCCATGGCATCTGAAGTCCGTTTACCGCCTGGTATGCCAGGTAAGGTATGTACAGCAGGGACGCGACTGACCCGAATATCCCGTACTGTATAATGTCTTCGTTGGTACCGTCTTTCAGCCATCTCAGGAAGTGATGAAGGCTCAGAAGGATGACAAGAAACGCGAACGAGGATTTTGCCAGCATTCCAAGTCCCAGTGAAACTCCTACCAGAGCCGCGTTTCTCCGAGTACAGTCTTCCAGATAACGTGTGTATGTGTAAAATATCAGGCCGCTGAAAAGCATCATGTACGCGAAGGACCTTATTCTTGTAGCCATTACGAAGCTCCAGGAAAGAGAGCTGACCAGGAACACATAGAGCGATCTTTTCTTGCTCCAGAAGTTTCTGGATGTCGCATACACCAGTACCTGGCCGAGGAAAAACATGAGGATTCCGAGGGCTTTCTGTGCCACGAGACTGAAGCCTGCGATCTTAATTACAGCCGCCCTCATCAGGTAACTGAGCGGCGGATTCACCGAGTAAGCCTGTCCGAAGTAGGAAAAGGTTCCTCTCTGTGCAATCTCCTTTGCAACTATGAGATCCCTGAACGAGTCATAGCCGTGCATCCCTGTCTGCAACAGAAAGATCTGTAAAACAGTGTAAAGGGTCAGGACTCCGGCAGACGCACCCACAAAGTACCGGTGGTCCCTGATCCAGTTCATTACATCTCCCAGACTGCTCCCCATAAAGAAATTTTTTCTAGCCAGGTTATAAATTAGTTACTGCGGGCGTGATAAGACTCTTCAGGTATCGGAACATAAAAAAGAGTTTGCTACTACTGAATGAACATGGATTACGAGAAAATTGAGCTAGCTGATGATTATCTGAGTGAGCTATCTAGAAACGGGTTCCCGGAGTTAATGGACTCGATGTACAAAAAAGGCCATATTACCAGTGATGATGAGGTTTATAATTCGTTCGGTTCTACTTACGTAGATCGCATGAGGAAGGTGGAGCCTGAGGGGCTTGTTGAAACGTCGCCCGTGCTAACTAACCCTAAGAAGAAAAAGCACTCTCTAAGCTCGCTGGGAGAGGAAATCTATGAGGTAGTTCGGGAATACAGGCCAGAAATCGATGGGTTTGAAGATGTTCTGGACTGTTTTAGACCCCGAAAATCTGTAGACTGGACAGAGTTTCTCTCCGAGGCTGAGGAAGATGATATTGTTATGGATATAGTTGATGATGTGAATCCTAGTACCAGGCGAGACTACATCGATGAAGCGGATGAGCTTGGTCTGTTAGAATCAGAAAAATCAGGCGGCAAATGGTCTATATCCAACGTTACGGAAAAGGGCAGAGCCGTCCAGGAGTTCATTGAAGAGATCGGTGAGACAGTTTACGATGAACTGGATGAGCAGGACTCTCCAGCATGGGAGCTTTAGGCCCGGTGGAACCCTAAAAACGCCCGAGATCCGTAGTTCGACTCTTCCATCGGCTGCTTTTGTTTGCCGGCATCAGCGTATTAAGTTTTCTGGAGTACTCTGGCGATAATGGAGAGGTATGAAAATGTTGAGACTGCCGATGAATACATCTCCATTCTCAGCTGGAAAGACTCCCTCGAGATGATTGAAGAAGTCTTAGACGGCGGGAAGTTGAGTTCCAAGGATGAGACACAGTGGGGTAATCTAAGGAGGCATTACGAGGATCTGGGGTTTGTGGAACGGAGGCCCTACCTACAGAATCCGAAGAGAAGCGTCTATGAACCTACAGGACGCCTTGAGGAATTCTATGATACAGTAAGGAGTTACAGAGAGGAGATCAAAGGGTTTGACGATGTAATAGAGTCCTTCACCAGAAAAACGGCTGAATGGACGGGTTTTCTGGCCTCGTTTGAGGAAGGGGATACGGCTTCGGACCTGTATCCTGTTATAGACGAGACAAACCTGGATAGGTACATGGTTCAGGGGGAAAAGCTTTCCCTCTTCCATACCAGGGAACAGAGTGAATCAGAACAAGAGGTTATAGATGAGAAGACGGAAAAGGGCAGGAAGGTACAGGAGTTTGTCAGGGAGGTAGGAGACTCTCTACCGCATCCTGATACTGCACAGGCAAGCGAAGAGGAAGAAAAACCGGTCTGGAAGAGGTAGATTCTCTTTCTTTCCCTTCGGATCTTAATTCATCTAACTGTGGGACTGTAGTCCACTGACGATAGGATGAAGCTGATGAAAGCCATCGCTAACTTCACAATCGTATTCCCACACTCCCGGCCAAGTTTTTTATTCACTGTTATAGAGTGACAAGTGGTCTCTTGGGGTTATGGGGAAGCCATCTTTCCTGGATGTTCCTCCTCTAGGCATCTTGATACCTTCGCGAAATCCTCCTTGTTTCTGATTACTGCCCTGTAGTCGGTGTCTTCCCTCCGTGGGTTGCCTCTAACCGTCGAGGTCGGAACCGGATAGTCGGTTGAATCTTCGGTTAGAGGTACTTGACAGTCCAGATGACTTAGTTCGATTTCGGCGTCTTTAGGGTTCTGGGCGTCATATGTTGGTACGTCCAGTTTTTCAGGTTTGTATGGAAGACTTACCTCCATTACTTCTGGCAGAGGTATTTGACCGTCCTGGAACTCATTCTCTGCCTCGAAGTACTTCTTCATCACTTCTGTCCTCTCAGAAACTGCGTTATAACCGTTATCTCCGTCAGTCCCACCTCTCATTAGAAACGGAGACTCATGGAGCTCATCCCTGTTCTTGTGGCGGCCGGCTAAACTCACTAAATCATCACCCTCATCTATTCTCCAGCCGTTTATGAATACTGTTCCTGTTTCACCGTTCGGATCAGGATCCAAAACCGGTGTGTGTCCTGCCTCTACCGCTGCGTACATCATTACTGACTGATCGACAGGCTTGTCTAGGTCTACAACTATGTCTCGCAGTTTGTTTTCCTTGGGAAAAACATCTCCGTTGTGCCCGGCGTCTTCCGGAGTCGCTCTTCTAATATCGTTGTAACTGTCACTGTATTCGCTGAGTTCCTCCCTTGCTTTCTTCAGGTCCGGGTCTGAGGTTACTGCGCCTTCCAGCAGCTGTAAAGCTTTACTTAGAGGGGATCTTGCTACATCCTGTTCAAACTTAACCTTTCCATTCTCAACTTCACGCATATACTATCACTAGGTAACAAAATATTTAAATGGTGTCAACCCCACACTGTATGAGGATGGCTCGGGGTTGAACTGCTTCAAGACTTCTTACTTTACAGGTTGAAACGTTGTACCCCTTATCAGTTAGGATTCCCTCCATCCATGGCTAAATTTTATGGTTTTTGTGCTGTAAGATGGCCTGTGGGATTATACAGCACCGCTCCTTTCGGGATGCTGACTCTCAAGGTAATCAATTACTGTGGTTAGTTGCTCTTGGTTTCTGATTACCGCTCTGTGGTCGTCTCTCTCAGTCTCGTCTGCGGTTGATGTCGGCCTCCCATCCCTTAGGTGACTCAGTTCATCTGTATATGTTCCATCATCGGCATTTAGGCTTGCCTCTACCTCTCTGGCAAACTCCGCTGCTGTCAAATCACCCTCAATACTACTTTTAGATGAATCACTCTCAACACTCTGGCCCTCTGATTGGTCTAGAGCTTCTTCAGGGTTGTGGGCGTCATATGTTGGTACGTCCAGTTTTTCAGGTTTGTATGGAAGACTTACCTCCATTACTTCTGGCAGAGGTACCGGGCCGTCTCCGAACTCTTCCTCTGCCTCGAAGTACTTCTTCATCACTTCTGTCTTTGCGGAGACTCCACTATGATTGGCTCCTGTAATTCTGCTTGGCTCGGTTAGCGTGCTTGTTCCGGTGCCGCCTAAACTAACTAGGTTGTCTTCTTCTATCCTCCATCCGTTTATGAATACTGTTCCTGTTTCACCGTTCGGATCAGGATCTAGAACTGGTATGTATCCTTTCTCTGCCGCTGCGTACATCATTAATGACTGATCTATGCCGCCATCTATGTCTACAACTATATCACGGTTCTCATCTTTTCCTATCTCCTTAGTCTCCATTCCGGCATCCTCTGGGGTTGCTCTTCGAATCTCGTCGTAGCTGTCGCTGTACTGACCGAGATCTTCCTTCACTTGTTCCAGGTCTCGGTCTGTGTTTATTGCCCTTTTTATTCGCTGTCGAAGTCCGCCCATAAGCGGATCTTTATATCCGCCAGTACTGTCTTCAACCAGCTTCACCCTTTCGTAGTCTGCCTCCCTCATGTGTGACCAATTGATAGTAACTAATTTAAACGCGGGTTTGGCTTGGTCATATGAATACCATGTAGGCTTGAGCTACTCTAAGATCTCTTATCCTTCGACTTCCGTAGGGTTCCCTGATTCCTCTAACTCGGGTTCCAGAGCTTTCTCGGGGTTGATCTCAGGGTCAAACTCCTTTTCCGGATGTGTGCCGTTAACTTGCATGAGGTAGTCTGCGACGGCAGTATATCCTGGGTAGAAGTCTTCTCCGATTTCCTCCCCTTCTGGCTGTATCGCCTCCGTGACCCTCTGGGCGTATCCCTCCACCAGGGCCGTCACGACGCCGTCGTCTATGAAGTTTCCGAGTATCGGATCCTCTGATACTTCTTGGAGGCGGTCTACGTAGTTCAGCTGTTGACGCATCGAATCTGAGAGGTTGTACCCCTCGTCCAGAGAGTCTCCCCACAGCCCGTCGGTAAACTGCTCCAGATGGTTGAGTTCGTGGAGGTTTACGTGTTCACGTTCGATGTAGTCCAGATCACTGTAGACCTCGGAGTCTGCGATAAACCCGATGAGTTCGTCTCTTTCCAGCCCGTAGACGTCTCCGTCTTCGTCTACCGCTATTTCCTCGTAGTTTAGAAGGTCTTCGTACTCATCTACCTCCTCAACACGTACCCCTGGGATCTTCGCTGTCGCGGCTATTGCTCCGTCCGGAAGATCCTGTTCGAGGGCAAAGTCGTAGGCCTCATCAATGCCGTATTCCTCTGCCGTCTTCTCGACAGGATATCTTTCGAACCCGGTGCCGTCGGT
Organism: uncultured euryarchaeote; assembly: GCA_937132175.1. Lineage (GTDB taxonomy): Archaea > Nanohalarchaeota > Nanosalinia > Nanosalinales > Nanosalinaceae > Nanosalina. The sequence goes on along the minus strand of CAKZNU010000086.1, from coordinate 3,212 downwards.
ATAACCGTCTTCCTCTCCTAGGTCAGGTGACTCCGGTTCGGCCATATCCGGTCCGGGCTCCGGAAGTCCTTCAGCGTCTCCTGAACGGGTTTCTGTATCCATGTACTCTTCACGCACCTCAGATTTTAAGTCTGTGTCTGAAAGGTAAACTTCTTCAGACGTTTACTGGGTAAGCCGAGGAAGTAGAGGTCGAGCTTACGTAATTCTCGATAACCTCCTGTTCCTCGGAGCCTGTGACTGTGAAGGCACTTCCTTCGGTTTCCAGTGATCCTACCGCCCTGCCTCCGTCATCGCATAGCAACCCTGTACTTGCATCGAGCCGGTATCCTGCATTCTCCGCGGCTTCCATAAGTTCACTTTCGTCTATGCCGGTCTCGATGTAGACTTCGTGTTCCGGAATACCTGTTTCTTCCTCGCGCTGAAGATATGATTCTACGACTTCCTTGCGGTTTTCCGGATCCATCTTTCTGACCCCTGCATCCGGATTAGAAGGTTTCCGGGCGTTTCTGAACGTTTTGGATCTTTCCGGTGACGGCGCCGCGTCTCCAAGACTGAGTAAGTTGGTTTCCCCGACCGTCCAGCTATCTGTATTCGTCCTGTCATCATAGAGATACTCTCCCCCCGGAAAAATATCTATCTTACCTCCGTAGAGGTCCTCTTCTCCCGGTATAACTCTTGTACTGTATCCGGCCTCTGAGGCTGCATACGCCAGCCTTTCCAGGTCGACGTCATCTACAGTCTCTACAACGGTATCCCTTGCATATCCGGGCTCCGGCATCAGTTTCTCGGTACTTGCATCCTCCTTTGTGGCGTTTCTGACCTCTTTTACCTCGTCGGACTCAAGTATGTCGTCTACGTCCTCAATGCCTTCGTCCTCTTCTTTACCCAGCATTCCCCTGACTGCCTCGTCTGCCGCTGAGACGGCTCTTGCCAGGGAAGGCTCGCCTTCTATCACTGTCGGTCCTTGATCGGTTCTTACAGCCACCCATGCATTACCTTCTCCGGGTCCGTACATGATACTCTGTTTATTGTGCACAGGAGATGCTCCCATGTGCCGTTAGAGTCAGGCGAGTGTTTTATGGCTTTCTGTAGATGGATTGGAGTATTTGCTCAGATATATCTGTTCCAGGCACAGCGTGTCTGGAGCAGTAAGACAAGATGAGGTATCTCGTCTGGTGAGGGTTCTGAGACCTGCCTGTTAATAAACAGGTATGTTTAAGTTATGCATAATGCAGAGGAAAACTATCTCTTTGCCTGATGATCTTGCGGAGTTCGTGGACGAGAACCACATTAACCTTTCCCGTTTCGTTCAGGACAAGCTCAGGGAGTTAGCGGAGTCTGATTCGGATCAGGATGAGATTACGGAGGAGCAGGCGAAGGAGATATTTCAGAAGCTCGAGAGCCTCGGCTATCTCGACGGCTGAACACAGAACTAGGTGTCTACTGTATGAAGGTACTTGGTATAGATGCGGCTACGTGGGACATCATAAAACCTCACAGGGACGAGCTCCCTAACTTCGATAAATTAATGGAGGAGTGTGAGTACAAGACTGTTACGGTCGAGGAGACGCCGAAGTCTGCGCCTCTCTGGACCTCGATATTTACAGGTCTGCGCCAGGAGGAACACGGACACAAGGACTTTGTGGTAGACGACGAGCTCCAGAAAAGGGAGGATATCGATGCCGAGTTTGTCTGGGAGCGTCTTGATGTTGGGTCAAAGATACTTCAGGTTCCTGCGGTTATCCCGCCGATAAACTACAACACCGAGTACGAGCCGGAAGGCTTCGGGGTTTCCAGTGACTTAGAGGAGCTTGAGGCGGACAGAAAGAAGCTTCTGGAGAAGTCGAAGGAGGTTCTTGAGGAGGACCCGGAGTTTTTCGCGGTCGTCTTCATGCAGCTGGATAGAGTTTCTCACTTCTACTGGAACGACAAGGACCTGATACTGGAGTGGTACAGAAGGATGGACGAGGTTCTTGGAGAGTTACTGGAGTACTATGATTTTGACTCGGATGAGCCTTTGATCGTGCTTTCGGATCACGGCTTCGCAGAGTTCGGGGAGGGACGTGTACAGACACTGCCCGAGGAGACCCCACACGGTACCTTAGAGGGGGATCACCATGAGGACGCCGTTTTAATCACGAACAACGTGGAGCCTGAAATCAACCAGCCGGAGGACGTGGGCAAGGCGATACTGAGTTACTTCAGGTAAACCTATGAGTATATATTGTAGTACGAACGTTAGTTGTGTATGTCGGAGATAGGTAAGGTCCAGATACAGACAGATACTGGAGAGGTATCTGTTCCGGTTTTCCAGCCGGGTGACTCCGGATCTGATATATACGAGTTTCTGAGGGTTCAGACGGACTCTGGTACAGGTTTTGTACCTCTCACTGAGGTTTCTGGAGCCGATCTTCCGTCCGTAAGGGTGCATACGCAGAGCCATGGAACCCTGGCTGTCACTACCTCGGTATCTACTTCTGTGCTTGTAGAGAGCTTTGAGGATGACTCGACCGGAGGCCCTACCCCGGCAGGATGGAGTACCTCTCTTTCAAGCTCCGATGAGAAGGTAGTCTCCGGGGAGTCCGTGGACGGATCTAGGTCATACAGGTTGAACAACGGAACTAACAATACGATAGGCCATACCCGGAGTGCAGGCGTCTTCACTTCGGCAGCGGTGTACAGTCTCGATGGCTCCGGTTACCAGCCACAGACGGTTACCTGGAGCTACAACGAGCAAAGCTTCGGTCAGGGTGGCGTAGGCTTCTGGATGCTTGATTCACAGGGACGTATCTCGACGGCTACAGGCACCTCGAATCCGAACCCGGTATACTCCGAGGGAAGCGGGTTGATTGATGTTGGAGGCGCAACCGGAGAGTACAACAGATGGAGCAGGTACCGGATGGAGATCGACTGGCAGAACCAGACCTACAGCATATTCTACGGTCCTGCAGGCTCAGCGACAGAGAAGGTATCCCAGGCATCTTTCGTTGATTCTGCATCCGGAGTAAGCTCTGTAGCCATAGGTTCATTCGGCTCAAGTATGAACGGAAAGTTCAAGTGCTACATCGACGATATCAAGCTACTGTAAAATCTGTATGACATATAACTTTCCCTTATCTACTGTATTCATATGGAAGTGAAAACTCCGGATGACCTATTCCGTACGGACCTAGACCCGGAAAAAGAGGAAGGACCAAGATCTGCAGTTGAGA
>CAKZNU010000085.1 GCA_937132175.1 uncultured euryarchaeote | reverse complement strand
CTTCTGTAAAGAGACGTTAGCTGTTAACACAACCCCTCTACCACCATTGTTCTGGTAGTCTGGTTTATCTCCTCCTTGAGCTCCAGCTGCAGTTATCCTGTATTCTCCATCTTCTGGCACAGTCCATTCTTGTATTCCTTCCCCAACCACGTTCACCTCTGCTTCAAGATTTGTACCGGAGTACGCGGAGTCACACTGGCTCTGTGATGGGCCAAATCTTCCGGAGGCTCCGCAGGTATTGAATTCGTATGTCTGGGCGGATGCGAGGCCGGAAAGCATCAGTGCCGTGACTATAATCAGAAGAACCTTACTGTCCACAAACACACAGTGTATGTTTGTGTTTAAAAATTCTGTATGGGTCAGAACTGGTTGAGCCCTCTCTGTCTGGGTTTCCTAATTGCTTTGCCTGAGGTGAGTCCGAGTGCGAGCCTTCCGTTTGATATTATCTGGCCTTTGACAGCTTTCAGCTCGCCTTCGAAGAGTCCCTTTCTCTGGAAGGAATCGGTCTCTATGCGAGGATACACCGTTTTTTCCTGTACCTCTACTATCTCTGTGTCTATGTCTTCGTTCTCCATCTTTTTTCTGAGTATCGCAGGATTCTCCGGGTTCTGTATCTTGTCTTTCTTGTTGATGCGTTCGGTTGTACCTTCCGAGGAGATTCTCTGTTCGTTCTCTAGGGCTTTTGCGGATGAGAGGTTTGAGATTATCTCTGTGCCGTAGTCTGCGCCCTGTTCTATCCAGCGTCCGGGGAGATTTCCTGTCCTGGTGACACCTACCTTGACTTCCCTGGATATCTGTGCGAGGTATACTGAGAACTCTCCGTCGAGATCGGTATCGGTGTCTCCACGGACGTACCCGGAGTAGATGTCTTTGCCTCTGCATTCGGGACACTGGCTGCCGGAGTCTATCTCTCTGAACTCGGGGCATGGCGACCTTTCTCCGGGTGCTGGAGCGAAGCCGGTGCATCTTCTCTCCGAGGTGACCTCCAGCGAGAGATCTCTCCCGGGCGTAAGTGTTATTTCCTCGAAGCCTCCGGGCTCCGCAAGCAGTAGACCGGCCTTCCAGCCGTCCTCAGTTTCTCTCCAGCTGTTTTTGACTATAGACCTCATAGCCCTGTTCCTCCAGTATGTTTTTTACGGGTTTGACGTGTGCTGCACCTATAACTGCTGCGATATCCTTGTCGGTTTCCTGGTCGGCTAGCTGGGAGAGAGCCTCGGCCATCCATCTGTTTCTCTCCTCCATCAGAACCCTGTACATACCCGGGAGCTTACTTTCAAACTGTCCAAGCGCCTCGTCTATGAACTCCTGTTCCGGTATCTCCGATGGATTCATACCCCTATCAGAGAAGAAGGCTACAGGCAGGGATAGAAGTGCTTTTGCCTTCTCCCGGTGTCTGACTTTCTTTAGTCGGGATAGCGTGGCTCTGATATCACGGTCTATCAGGGCTAGTTCAAGGTTCCTTTCTTTTGCCTTTCTGTATGCGTACTTCATCTCCGTACCTGGCATGAATCCCGTCTTTTCTCCTATCTTTCTCTGTATCCAGGATACTGCTCGAAGCTTGAGTGGACCTGAAGAAGTATTTTTATCGGAGAGCAGAGATTTAAGTCTTAATGCATCCAGTTCCAGAGCCATTATCTCAGGATCCGTGTCCAGAGCTCTGTCTACCTCTCTTATGGATTCTTCTGATACGTGTGAGACTCCGTGTAGAGTTATCACGTAGAGTTTTCTTCCCCGTTCTATATCAAGATGTGGAAAATTAACGGGTTCCCGGTTTTCGATGCGTCTCAACGGCCGGTGATCCATCGACCGGCCTCGGATCCGCCACCCTCCGAACATGACACGGACTGCTTAGGGCTGCTTCCGCCAGGACCTGACCCGGTTCACAGCCTGCGACATCCCGGAGGACGGATCGTCGACGACCGGTCCACGGGCCGAACCATTGAGACAGACACCTCAGTACCGGTTTTCGGCTCCACTGCATAACGGGGATTTCAGGGTTACAGGCGGCCCCGAACCACCCAGCCTACCCGTAAAAAAGAAGATATGGAAAGGTTAAAAGTCTCGATACAGATGGCTCTACTTCTCCGCCATATCTACGAAGGCTCTCGCCTTCCGTTCTAGGTCTTCGTCCTCTTTAATAACGCTGGCCTCTCCTTCTATGAGTGATTTTATCCCTTCCTCAATCTTTCTCAGCCTTTCCGCGACCTCTTCATCTGAGTACGCGACCTCGTCAACGTCATGAACAAGCTCCTTCGCCTCCTGAACCTCTTCTTCACCGCCGTGGTTACCTTGGGCTATATCCCGTAGAAGGCTGTCAGCTTCGGGAAGATCATCAGATGTGCTTTTCACCATCTCGGCAGCTTCAGTTGCTGCTTCCGCAATTTCACCGAGTTTTTCTGCCAGTTGACTCCTTTTCTCTCTCACATCACTTAATTCTTCATGTATCTTTCTTGCCGCTTCCTGTAGTTCTTCTGCCATACTTACCTATTGTTGGCGATGATTTAATAGGTTATGCCTGAGCCTTTACCGGAGCAAGGACTAGGGAGATGACTCCAAAGATTGCGAGGTAGGCACCGGTAATCACTCCTGAAGGCTCCAGATACTCTGATAGGGAGACTGCGGTCACCAGTACAAAGCCAGTGGACGCCATCAGAGACTGTGCTGAGGCTGCCAGAACGTTGACTGAGTCTCTCGTAATCGTCAGGGAGTATCCTGCAGTGTTCACGATACAGAGTAAAAGTCCGAGGACGGAGACAGAGGTCGGATTACCGATCTGCAGCATCAAGACGGCGGCGATCATGAGGGAACAGACTAGTGTGATCCTCCACCTGGAGTCTATGTCTTCCCTGTGTCTGTCAACTCGTCCCAGCTGTCCGAGTTTCATAGGTTGAACTCGTGGCCTCTTTCCGCTACGTTAAATCCTCTTTCCTTTACCTCCTGTCTTTCCTCGCTGTCCTCTCTCAGTACCGGATTGGTATGGTTCATATGTGTGAAGTATATATCGGTGTCTATACCCTGGAGCTGGTCAAGGCTGCGTCTGATAGGTGGATGAGGAACCTCTTCGTACCGATCAATCTCTTCCGTGCTCCAGAAGGTGCCGTCAACCAGGGCAACATCCGCCTTTCTGATTGCGTCCTTGATTTCCTCCGTGAACTCCATGATATCGTCCAGGAAGAAAAGTTTGCGGGACTGACCGTGGACCATGTATCCTGTGGTCTGGTAGTTTACGTGTCCATGGTAGAAGTTCATTATCTCTACGCTTCCTCCCTGTATCTCAACTGCGTCTCCTTGCTTGACAGTATGGGTCTCTACGGTATCCCTGTCTATCAGCAGTCTGTAGGGATCGTTTTCCATCATGTACTCCTGTACATCCGAGCTACAGTAGACACTAAGCTCTGTGGCGTCAGGACCCTCCGGGCCGAAAAACTCCAGGCCTGTTATATGTCCAAGGGTGGCCAGAGGTATGAAGACACCGTCGATGTACCTGGTTCCTATCTGATTTCTTATGTCCGGGGTTGCATCTATCAGGTATGTGGCCGACTCCTGGTCGCTGCTCTGTTTCAGCATCACCGATGATATAAGCTTCCTTTCAGCGGGGTTTTCTCTTGCTGTTTCACAGACGTCACATTCACATCCAAGATGTGGTACGCCACCGTCCTGTACGTTTCCAAGAATCTGGGCTTTCATACGGCAGACACATACAGATACTGCTGTTTTCGGTATAAAAATCAGATGGATGCCAGAGCCTGTTTAAAAAAACCCGGTGAACACTGTATGGTTAACAGGGCCGGGGTGGCAGAGTAGTTATGCATCCGCCTGCAGACCTTGTAGGCATAAAGCGGACGACCCGGGTGCAAATCCCGGCCCCGGCTAAAGTGATACTATGAAGGAAAAAGTAAGGAGTGGCTACGAAGCAGGAGATTACGAGGGTGAAAAGAGGAGTACACGTGAAGTCAGAGAACACGAGAAAGAACTCCTGGAGAAGATGGAGTCTATGGCTCAAGGAGAGAAGGTCTTGGACTTAGGCTGTGGTACCGGAGAACCATTTGATAGATACCTAGTAGATCGGGGCTTTGATATCACCGGAGTAGACCTGGTTTCGAAACATATCTCCTCCGCCCGTGAAAACGTTCCTGAGGGAGATTTTCAGCAGGGAGACTTCTTCTCGGTACAGGAAAATGGCTTTGACGCTGTGGTCAGCTTCTACGCCATATTCCATCTGGAAAGAGAGAAACACTCGGACCTCTTTGAGTTTATTTATGAGAAGCTGAGCGAGGACGGAGTGATGCTTGTGACTGTAGGTGGTGGAGACATGGAGAAACATGAGTCAGAGTTTGCTGGCTCGGAGCTTGTCTGGAGCAGTTACTCACCGGAGAAAAACAAGGAGATAATAACAAACGCAGGCTTCAGGATCGTAGAGACCTATGAGGAAAAGAACGAGGAAGAGCACCATTACTGGGTGCTTGCCGAGAAAGCCTAGAGGACGATTACCTCGGCGTTTTCGGTCTCGATCATCTCGCCTTCTCCCGTATACCTTTTCTCCTCGATCACCTCGAAGGTTTCCGGCTTGAGGTATTCACCTGCAGCCTGAAGCCTGCCGTCCTCAATTATCCACTCGTTGTTTTCAAGAGCTTCCTCTATCTCATCTACCTTCTCACCGTATCTGGGTCCTGCCACGGAGTAATCCAGCTTGATCTCTATCACCTGGTTTTCCGTCTCGGGAGTATCCTGTCTGGCCTCGAGTTCCTTCACGTGCATAGCTTCTTTTACCGCGTGCTCGAAGCCGGAGACATCGCCGTGAACCCTTACCTTCTCTAGCTCCTGGTTCAGTGACATCTGGTTCCCCGTCTTGTACTTCCTCAGGGCGGAGATCACTTGCATCGCAGTCTCACCTCTATCTGTATCGGCATCTATGCCTGTACTCTGTGGCCAGTCGGATCTGTGGACAGAGGTGTTTTCATACATCTCGTTCCAGATTTCTTCTGTCGTGTGTGAAAGTATCGGTGCCAGCATCTTCAGGAACTTCCTGTGTGTCTCGACAAGGGTGAAACGGGCTGACTCCGAATCCCCGTCCTCAAGCCTTTGCTTGGTGATCTCGAGGTAGTCACCACAGTATGTACTGAAGAAGGTTGATCTGATGGCGTCTCTGGCATGTGAGAATCTGTAGTGCTCGAAGTCCTGTGTCACGGTCTCTATCAGGTCATCGAGCTCCGCCAGAATCCATCTGTCTACCTCCTCTAGGTCTCCGTACTCAAGATCCAGATCCTTGTGCGGGGTTAGATCGTCTACAAGCTTTGAGGCGTTCCACAGCTTCCTCATCAGCTTTTCTCCTTCTACAAGATCCTTTTCTTTGAGGGCGAGGTCGTCTCCGACGGATGCCTGTCCTCCCCAGTATCTTGCGGCATCAACCGGGTGATCCTCGAGGATCTCTTCCGGGGTTGTAACGTTGCCCCTCGATTTGGACATCTTCTCCCGGTTCTCATCCAGTACATGTCCGTTGATCATAACCTCTTCGAAAGGTACCTCATCGGTGTGTTCCACGCATTTTACGACGGTGTGAAACAGCCAGAAGCTTATGATGTCGTGTCCCTGAGGCCTCAGGTTCATAGGGTAAAGGTCAGGGTTCTCCATCTCGAACTCCTCGCCGTTCCAGTCCCAGCCCGCATTCACGAGAGGTGTCAGCGAGGACGTCGCCCAGGTATCCAGTACGTCCTTCTCCGGCTCAAACTCCGTGCCTCCACACTCCGGACATTTCCCAGTTTCAGGATCGTCCTCTATCGGGTCTACCGGAAGCCTCTCCTTGTCCGCGATAAGTTCCTGTCCGCAGTCCGTACAGTACCAGACAGGGATCGGGATTCCCGAGTCCCTCTGGCGGGAGATACACCAGTCCCATTCCAGACCTTCTATCCAGTGTCTGTAACGTGAATACATCTTCTCCGGGAACCATTCCATCTCCTTGCCGGCCTCAAGATACTTTTCCTTGCGATCCAGCATCTTGATGTACCACTGCTCTGTAACCATGTACTCTACCGGCTCATCACATCTTTCATGTACCTGTACCGTGTGTTCGATACTCCATCTATCCGGCAGGAGGCCCTCTGAATCCAGGCTCTCAACGATTTCGTCTCTGGCATCATGTCTCTCCATTCCCTCGTACTCTCCCGCAAGCTCGGTCATGTGACCGGTTTCATCCATTGCAACCCGTAGATCAAGATCGTGGGCCTGGTACCATTCGATGTCGGTCTTGTCCCCGAACGTACAACACATGACAACCCCTGACCCGGTATCCTGATCGACACGTTCATCTTCAATAATCGGGACCTCGTATCCGAAGAGAGGGACCTCCGCTTTCTCCCCGACAAGACCATCGTTGGTCTCGTCCTCAGGATGTACGATAATAGCCACACATGCCGGAAGAAGCTCTGGCCGGGTCGTAGATATTACCACAGAGCCGTTTCCCGTCGCCAGAGAAAACTCTATGTCGTTGAAATGTGATCCCTCCTCCATGTCCTCGGTCTCAACCTGTGAGATAGCGGTCTCACACTCCGGACACCAGATTGCCGGCGCCTTCTGCCTGTACTCCCTTCCCTGATCGTAGAGATCCACGAAGGAAAGCTGTGAGACCCTCTGGACCTCGGGATCTATAGTCTTGTAGGTACTGCTCCAGTCCATCGAGAACGCGAACTCCTGCATTGCATCAGTGAACTCGTCTTCGTACTCCTGGCAGACCTCCCTGCATTTCTCCTGAAACTCACGCCTGGTAAAGTCCTGATGCCGGATACCACGTTCCCGCTCCGTCAGACGCTCGGAGGCTATCCCGTTGTTGTCGTAACCAAAGGGAAAAATCACGTCCTTACCTCTCATGCGTTCAAACCGTGCCTTGAAATCAGTCAACGTATTGCCGTATGTATGCCCGAAGTGCAGGCTGCCAGAAACCGTCGGAGGAGGTGTATCCACTGAGAAAACCTCGTTTCCGCTCTCCCTGAACTCGTAAGTATCATTTTCCACCCATCTCTGGCTCCATTTCGGCTCATAGTCTTCAGGCGTGTAATCTCCAAGCATGCATATCCTCTTAACCCAGGCTTTCCGAGGAAGGTTTAAAACGATTTTATCGTGAGAAAGAATCGGCACGTTGGTGGTCTACGGTATATGTGGAAAAGAACCTGATCACAGGGACAAAACTTCTATCGGGAAAAACATTCAGGTCTAGGAGTTTCTGCGCCGTGAAAGAACTTTATGTACTTGCTTCAGTTATTCAACACGGATAGCTTCAGGACACTCTGGCTTATTTGGAAAAGTGGAGAAAAAGGTAAATAGATTTAATATCCGTAAATTTACATGAGGATTCTCGTCGTCGGTGACTGTCATGGTGTGAAGCCTAGTGTAGATCAAGAAGCTGAGGAAGCGGATCTGATCCTTGCAACCGGTGACATATGCGGAGACCCGGCCGATGTCCGGGATGCGATGTTCGCCTCGAAGGAAAACGATCGAGACTGGTGGCGTATTCTGGGAGAACAAGAGGCAAAGGAGAAAATCGTTGAATCACTGGAAGAAGGTAGAGAAGTTCTTGAGTATCTTGATTCCTTTGGTAAACCGGTTTTTCTTGTTCCAGGTAACTGGGACTGGACAGGAGAAGATTCATGGGAATACCTCTCTGAAAACAGATTTCAAGAAATCATTGATAGGTTCAGTA
>CAKZNU010000084.1 GCA_937132175.1 uncultured euryarchaeote | reverse complement strand
CTCCCCTTCTGTTCTCTTCATTCTGCGGGCAAGCTCACCAAGAGCCTTGAGCTGTCCTGCCTTCACACGTGAAACGCCCTTGAATTCCTTGAAGTCCTCCATGCTTCTGGAAGCCATCTCATCCAGGCTGTAACTTCCCAGAATCTCCGAGGCAAGCTCTCTGACGTTTTTCCCGGATGTACCTGTTCGAAGCAGTATAGAAAGAAGCTCAGAGCTCGTAAGATCGGAGGCCCCGTGGTTCTCGAGCTTTTCACGCGGCCTCTCTTCCTCCGGCAGATCCTTGATCGTATAATCCATCACTTAACCATAGCCTCGTAGAGACCGATCTCAAGATCCGGGAGGTTTTCGGTCGGCTCAGAACCTATATCAGATACTCCTCGATCCGTCTCATCCAGTATATCCCTGGGAAGAGAATACATCTCTGTTCCGTACCCATCAGCAGAAAATCCTGGCTCCATGTTTCCGTTCCTCAGTGAAAACGTGGCAGGAGATCTCTCGCTCAAGGAAGTGCCGAGATCCCTGAAGACTCTCTCAACGGACATATAAGACCAGTAAGCCTTCTCTTTCTGGTCCGGAAGATTTGCCGGTGTCTCGTCAAGGTCCTGGGCCAGCTCATCCAGCGTATACAGACCCTTTGCAGCCTCTTTTGCAATACGATCTACCTCACCAGGACCTCTCTCATTCCTTACGGCCTCTCGCCACCTATTACATCTCTCAAGTACGTAGTTGACCAGATAAGTCGTAGATTCTGCATACGATGTCTCTGAGTCATCGACATGATCACGGCCTTGCAGAGTCATAGCACAGTATTTAACACAGCGTTTCTTTAGACTTATGGATCCGATAAAAAACCGGGCAGGAAAGAACATACTATGAAGGAGTTGGTTAAAGAGCCTGATCTAGAGGAGGCAGAGAAGCTGGTAGATGAGTACATCCGGCGAGACTATACCGTCCAGATCATAGGCCTCTGCACTGTAAACTACCAGGGCCGGGCAAAGTCAAAGCTTGATAGAGGTGAGAGACTTGTGCTGAGCAAGCAGGACTCAGCTCTCCTGGTTCACGGGCCGGAGAACTATCAGCCAAAAAACTGGCAGCCGGAGGTAGACTCATACAGCCTTGAAATCAAAGGAGAAAACCTTGTGCTTGAGGCCAGAAGATCCAACCCGGAGGAAACAGTCAGTATAGAGTTTGAGTCCCTGGATATGGTAGCCGTCTACCAGATGGTGGACAGATCGGAGCTTAAGGTCCGTGGACACGAAGTTGACATCCATGAATCATTAGAGGAAGAACCTTCGATAGTCGAAGAAGGTATGACGGTGCTGGAAAGAGAAAAGGAAACACCGGCAGGATTCATAGACGTGTTCATGAAGGACTCAGAGGATGTCTGGACAGTAATAGAGGTGAAGAGAAATCCTGACCACAACTCGGTGCTGCAGCTACAGAGATACATAGACGAGATAGAAAAGCAATACAGCGGGGAGATCAGAGGCATACTCGTAGCCCCGAAGATATCTGAAAAGGTTCTGAAGTACCTGGAGGAAAGAGACCTCGAGTTCGTAGAGGTTGAGATGGAAGACGTTATATCGAGCTACGAGTCCATGGACAGAGGTCAGAAAGGACTCAGCGACTTCGAACCCGACTACGAGACCTGATCAAGGAATAAATACATAGAGTCATATACTCATTTCATGGACGATATTACTCCGGGCCAGCTTGCAGAAGAGATTATCTCAATAAGGAGAGAAAATTTAGAAGGTTTGATCGAGAAGGCAGAGATTCTTGGAAATGAGGTTAATGCTAAACATCTAGGGGATCTGGAGGAAGCTAGAGAGGATATAAACGGCTACAGGGTTGACTCTGAAGTAGAAGAGGGATATAGTAGTTTGATCGCTTTAGACGCAGAGGAGACGGGCTTTTATCTTGCAAGCTTAATCAACCAGTTCATCGAAAAACTGGTGGAGATAAATGAGAGGGAACGGATGAGAGAGGGCATAAATCAGCTCGGCAAGTTCTGTGAAGATCTTACAGCGGCGTCAAATAAACAAAAAGTCTCGGGGTTTGGAATCTTGGATCTAGTGAACGATGACAGGCTTAAAGCAATAGACAAAGTGAACAATGTTGTGTCACGGCTGTCGGCCGCCCTTGGAGTAGATCCTAGCGACTCCAGATACAAATCCACTGAAGAGGCAAAAGAGGATCTAGAGGATATCAGAGAGCAACTCTGCACAGATGCCGCAAATGTCGTAAGAATATTTATAGAAAAGATACAGGGCAATGCCAGAGCAATAAGACGGATCCAAGGATAATCTAGATCTTGGACAAAAAAGCCACTGTTATGGACTTTCTGTTATTTCACAAAGATACATCACCCAGTATATAAATGTTACTGTACAATAACAACATATGGAAATAAGCAGAAGAGGATTACTCAGAAAAGGTGGAGGATTAGCTGCCGCTACAATCGGTGTAAACGCCACGGTAACCGACCAAGAGCTTGACTTTGACGTAATGAACATGTCGGGAACCTACTCAGCGAAAGGAGAGATGCAGGCTGTCTACAAAGGAGAAGATGCTTTAGACGTGGAGGAAGGGAGGTATGACATAGGGCTGGACGACAATCTACTAAGTGCGGACGTAGCAGGATCCTACGCTGCAGTAGATGTCGACATGGATGGTTCCTGGGAGCTACAAGTAGGAGTAAACTACCAAGGTGAGGGCTGCACGGCTTCAGACAGGGAAGAGTTCAAAGAGACGGCGGAAGCCTACGGTGTCGCAGTGGAAAACGGGACCCTCGATGTAAAGGACAACAAGTCTGCCAGAGAACACGGAGACGACATCGCAGACATGCTGGAGGAAGGAGCGGAAAACGGGTCTGCGTGCTGAAACATAAGAGTTCAGTAATCCGTACAAGACAGTATGTGTGGAATACACGGATCAACGGAGAAAAAGACCGCAGAGGAAATCGCCAGACATCAGAGACACAGAGGCAACTCCGGGAGGCTGCAGGAAGCCGGCGAGATATACATAGGCAACCGGCTTCACTCCGTGGTCGGAGACGTGAAACAGCCTCTCGGAAACTCAAGTGCTACGACGGCGAACTGCGAAATATACAACTGGAGGAAACTCCGTGAGGAACACGGAGTAGATGCGGATAACGACGCCGAGGCTCTGCACAGGATTCTGAATAGAAAGGAAGAAGTATTAGAAGCTCTGGAGGATCTTGACGGTATCTATGCCTTTGCGCATGTGCAGGGAGGTGATGTGTTTCTGGGAAGGGACAGGTTCGGGGTCAACCCGCTGTGGTACTGTACAGATCCCTTTGCATTTGCCTCGGAGAGACAGGCACTGGAGAAGGCAGGACTCTCCGGAATCAGAGAACTCCATCCAAGAAGAGTACTAAAGTACGATACAGAGACACAGGAACTCTCCTTTAGACAGAGGGAGTTTCCGGAAGTAGAGGAGAAGAACACAGATATCGAGGAAGCCGCAGAAGAGATACATGAGGGGTTTCTCGAGGCTGTGGAGAAAAGGGTGCCGGATACGGAAGTTGCTCTTTTGCTTTCAGGAGGTCTGGACTCGACCATGATCGCAGCAGCCCTGAAAAAGCTTGGAAAAGACTTTACCGCATACACAGCGGGTATACAGCACGGAAACGTAAATCCGCCTCGGGACAGGGAGAAGGCGGAGGTGGTTGCCGAGGAAATGGATATAGAGCTGGAAAGCTATGAGGCAGATCTTGAGGAGGTCAGGAAAGCTGTTCCCGAACTTTCGGACTGGCTCTCGACTACGAACTACGTCAAGCTCAGTGTTGCACTGCCGATACATTTCAGCCTGGCACAGTCAGGAGACGAAAAGGTTGTCTTCTCAGGGTTTGGCTCCGAACAGCTTTACGCAGGTTACTCGAGACAGCAGGGATACCTGAACAAGGAGTGTCTCTCCGATCTCCGGGGAGTATTCCACGAAGATCTCTACAGAGACAACGTCACCTGCTTCAGGAACGGGCGGGAGCTACGGGTGCCTTTCCTCGATGAAGAGCTGGTCAAACATGCACTTACGGTTCCAGCCGAAATGAAGAGGAAGGACGGCTACAGAAAGTACGTTCTGAGGAAAGCCGCCGAGAAGATGGATGTACCACAGGAGGTTGTATGGAGAGAGAAAGTGGCGGCACAGTACGGATC
Source organism: uncultured euryarchaeote (assembly GCA_937132175.1). Classification (GTDB taxonomy): domain Archaea; phylum Nanohalarchaeota; class Nanosalinia; order Nanosalinales; family Nanosalinaceae; genus Nanosalina. The sequence continues at coordinate 970 of CAKZNU010000084.1, read as the reverse complement.
AAACTTCGAGAAGGCTCTCGACAGGATATCTACGGAGGAAGGCTTCGATAGAAAACAGGAGTACTGCAACAGCTTCCGGGATGAACCGAACAGAAAACTTGTGGCACTGACCTCTGGAGGCAAGGACTCGAACGCTGCGGCATACAGGATGCAGAGAAGAAACAACGAGATATCCTGCCTGCTTACGCTTGACTCAGAGAACAGGGAAAGCTACATGTTTGACTCAAGGAAAGACTCCGCGGTAAAGAAACAGGCTGAGACGCTGGGGAAACCTCTCATCGAGCAAGAGACTGCAGGCGAAAAGGAAAAGGAGCTGGAAGATCTTCTGAAAGGCCTCAGGAAGGCGAGAGAGGTCTACGGCGTGGACGGAGTAGTTGCCGGCGCCATAGAGTCAACTTATCAAAGGGATCGTGTGGATAGGATAGCGGAGAAAGTCGGTCTCAAGGTTTTTACACCTCTCTGGCAGTGGAACCAGAAAGACTACATGCGATGGCTGATACGTGAAGGCTTCGAGGTAGAGATCGTAGATACCGCGGCAAGAGGACTCGATGAGTCATGGAAGGGAAAAGTCTTGGACGAAGAAAAAGTAGAGGATTTAATCGATCTCTCGGAGGAATACCGGTTCAACGCGGCAGGGGAAGGCGGAGAGTACGAGACAAGGGTTAGAGGCTTCCCGCAGAATTTTACAGAACAAGGGTAGAGACAAACGCAAGAAACAGTGATATCGTGACCGCAAGCTGTAGACCTACAGAAGCCACCATTCCCAGAGCCGAGTAGAGAGCAGCTCTTCCGGCATCCTCTGATCTCCCGTGTCTGTTGTACTCGCTTGCTCCTACCGCCAGCGTCGACAGAACAAGAGTTCCGACCGGACCGCCGACGAAAAAGCCTAGAAAACCTGCCAGGGCCGCAGCAACAGATGATCTCCTCGAGGCGCCTCCGGCTCTGGCAGTCAAGGCTCCGGCAACCCAGT
>CAKZNU010000083.1 GCA_937132175.1 uncultured euryarchaeote | reverse complement strand
CTCGTATACCATCTGGTAATACTTATTACTCCAGACCAATTTAAGTTTTTGCCGTGTCTCGGGTACAAGGCTTCCAAAGCTTTAATGTCTTTGAGTAAGAAGTTTCGACTGTTAGAATGGATTATATACTGTTTCATCTCGTGTTTATACTTCCGCCGCTTGCCGGTCTCTTGTTTCTCCTCTCGGATGACGTCTCAGAGGCCTGGAAGCCTGCAGGTATCATGATCGTACTGGCTGTGGTCTATACCACGCCGTGGGATGCCTTCCTGATATCACAGGGTGTCTGGTTCTACGGGGAGACGGTGGTGCTGGCGGATCTCTTCGGTGTTCCGCTCGGGGAGTACCTGTTTTTCGTATTTCAGACTCTCGGTGTCTCTCTCTTCACCGTACACACAGGCTTCGATACGGATATAGACATGGATGTCTTTACAGGGTGCGGTCCTGCAGCCGTTTTACTTGGCCTTTCCGGTGCAGGCGCTTTGATGGTCTTCACAGGGCCTTCAGCTCTCTTTTACATGGGATCTATACTGCTGTGGGCGTCTCCGGTACTTGCTCTTCAGTGGCTCTACGGTGCCGATGTCCTGGCCGCAAATCTCAGAGCTGTTGTTCTAGACATCTTCGTTCCGGTCCTGTATCTGTGCCTGGTGGATGCGTTTGCGATTAGAAACGGTCTGTGGACGATAGCCCCAGATACAAGCACCGGCCTGGGAATCATGGGCTTGCCCCTGGAGGAGGCGGTATTCTTCATGGCAACGTCGGCGATGGTAGTCCAGGGCGTAATTCTCTACGTCTGGACGGTTGAGAGAAGGTCTGTAGAGGATCTGAGGAGGTTTATTTCATGAAACTCTGGAGCGGTACCGAGGACTTCAGGAGAAAGTCAATGCTCGTAGGTCCCGTATTTCTTGGGTTTTTGATACTTCTGTCGCCCTGGCTTGGAGAGATCCCGAGGCCGGCCCGGATGATACCTTTTCTGGTCAGCCTTGTGTTTCTCGGCCTTCCACATGGAGCTATGGATCACCTGGTGCCCTCGAGGCTTTCAGAAATCTCTAGGAAAAGAGGTGTTCTGGAC
>CAKZNU010000082.1 GCA_937132175.1 uncultured euryarchaeote | reverse complement strand
GCTCTGGAGGAAGTAGAGGGTTTTCGGACGACAGAAAACTTGGAGGATCGTGACCCTATGACAGGAGAGAAGCCGCCTCTGGAAGTACGTGTGCGTGACAGAGAACAGATCAACAGTACCGTAAGTATAAGAGGTGAGGTCAACAGAGACAGCATCTCCCTTGAGGAGGCCGGTAGAGTCCTTTCTGAACAGGCAGCTGAAAGACGGTACAACCATGATCAGGTACCGGTACATCAGACCGAAGTAAACGGCATGGAAATGAATGTGGAGGCAGATCTGTCTTCAGGATTTTTCCGTGTGGACTCTCCCGTCGGAGGAACATCGATGGTATGGATGCCATACGCCAACAGAGACGAAGCAGGACTGGTATCGATGCCCTCAGATATCACATCAACCAACGTTGATACATACACTGTGTCTCCAGGTCAACGCTCCTATACATCAAACCCTGCAGTTGATGCCGTAGCCGAGAGCCTGGAATACCTTCTTCCGTTCGAAGGCATCCTTCAGCCAGAGGTAAGTGCCGAAGCCATAGAGTACAGGAACCCAAACTTGCTTGATACAGACGCGCAGAAGAAGATAATAGAGGAGGATGCATGGTCCAGCATCCAGGAAATGTCTCAGGAAGCTACACAGCGGTTTATGGAAAAGACAGACCAGCTTGCTCTGAGAAGAGACAAATCGCCTCTTGACAGGGTAGACGGAACCAACGTAGATCAGATCACGGGAGAAGTCACGGGAGAAGATATATTCATTGAATACACAAGAGACTCCCAGTCTGATGTCTTGAAGATACAAAACGTCGCCAAACGCCACGAAGTATACCCACCAACCTCCGACCAGAGAAGAAAATAAACCTGCAGCTCCATACAATATACGTCCATCAGGTCTTTGATCCGGTCCTCTGGATTCTAGCCAGATGCCTCTACTTCACGGATCGCAGCCACCGTCTGATAGCTCCATGTCTTGCAAAGACAGAGTTTTTCAACCATGCCACCAAAGTTACTGCCATGGAGATGGAGAAGTACGATTCCCGCAGAATCGCTGCACCAGTGTTTCTTGCCTCCACACTTGTTACAGTATATACCCTGCACCAGATGGAGTACACACAGATACTCT
>CAKZNU010000081.1 GCA_937132175.1 uncultured euryarchaeote | reverse complement strand
ACTCCACAGGGGGCGAGGTCTGGACCACGGCACTCCTGAGTGACTCAAACACCCCAATCTTCATGGGCGAGGCTATAGACACAGGAGCCGTATCATTCAACGGAGAAGCAGCTGACTATCAGATGCTTGTCGCAACAGGCGAGGACAAGCTGGTCAGTTACAACATGTACATCGATCTTGAGTAAAGGCAAGAAGGGGGAGAATGTTTCTCCCCCCCCTTTCTACATGTGTACCCCTCTTTTCTACATGTGTACCTTTCTGTAATCATGGATCATCGGCAATCCCTGAGCTATAACACCGATCACAGGTGTGAGCCTGTAATCAAATGCTATAAGCGGCAATGATGCAGCAGAGAGATAGGCTGCGTACCTGTAGTAACTTTGTGATGGCGGTGGCAGCCTCCTGTAGGTGTAGATGTATCCTGCAAGCCCTACGATGATCCAGAGATAAAGGTAGCTGTAAATCCCGTATCTTAGAGGAACTATATAGTTCTGTACCATGACTGCCGATACCAGAACAGACCACATGTTCAGCAGCCGGTTTGAGCGTCCGTTCATGTAGAGGTAAGCTGTCATACCTATTGGCACAGCCATCAGCGCTGTCCATGCAGCCAGAATCTGTGTTATGCCTGTAAGGAATATCGTAGCTATCCAACCGATGCCAGACGTCACTCCCCATGCAAGAACCACTTCTGATCCTGTAATCTCAGTTTTCATGAAGAGTCTATAGGTGAGATAAGTTAAGTTACTTCGCTACGGTCTGCCCGGAAGTGAACCAAGTAGTAGTCTCGCGATAGTGAGTTTTCCCGGCTTTTTCTTGTCCCTGTAGGCCCCTGAGGGGTCATCATAGATCCTTTCCGCGGTCCATTTGTATATGCGTGATGAGAGAATAACAGGAACCCTTACCCTGTACGGTATGTACTTCATGCCTTTTTCTGCTTCCTCCTGCCAGTCCCTGTACCTCTCGACCTCAGACCTGATGAAATCCCTGTACTCCTGACCTTCCGGGTTCTCAAGGTTATCAAGTCCGTATTTCTTCATCTCTTCGTCCGGGATATATCCTCTTCCAAGCTTCTGGTCTTCCTTTACGTCCCGCAGGAAGTTACAGTACTGCATGGATCTTCCAAGTAACTTTGCATGTCTCTCTGCCTTCTCATCCAGGTTCAGTATTCTTACCATCATTAGACCTATGACTTCGGCGGATCCATGGATATATTTGAGAGTTTCCTCCATGGATTCGTAGTTTGACTTCTCCAGATCCATCTCCATAGAGGTAAGGAATGCATCCACCCACTCTCTCTCAAACCGGTTTTCTCTTGCGGTCTCGAGAAAGGAGTCAATAACCAGGTCTCCTGTCTCTCCTGACTCCCAGTTTTCGAAAGTCTTTTCTCTCATCTCCTGAAGCCTCTCCGGCTGCTGTGGCTTGTCGTCCACGTAGTCATCTGCCACCCTGACGTACGCATATAGCTTGAATACGTCCTCTCTAATCTCTCGAGGAAATATCAGGCTGCTGTAGTAGTACGAGGTTGAGTTTTGGCTAAATATCCTCTTTATCTCCGGTTTCATCTAAGGAAGTTCTGAACCCCTCAGTTTTTCAATACTTCCTATCATCGAGGTTCCGAGTGTGTTGTTTGCTCCGGTGCTCGAAGGATAAAAGATCAATCCACCAGAAATGCATTATGACACAGCAAAAAGTTGTCGTTGTCGGAGCAGGCTTCGGAGGGCTCTCAGCGGCGTCATTTCTGGCAGATGAAGGCTTTGATGTTGAGCTAGTAGAGAAAAACGATCATGTAGGTGGCCGTGCCTCGGTTCTCGAGGAGGACGGATACCGTTTTGATATGGGTCCTTCCTGGTACCTTATGCCCGATATATTTGACAGATACTTTGAGAAACTCGGGGTGAGGCAGAAGGATTTCTATGAACTCCACCGTCTTGATCCGAACTACAGTATCTTCTTCAAGGACGGAGACCGCATGGACGTTCCTGCAAACCCTGAGGAGGCTGCGGAACTTTTCGAAACCTATGAGGAAGGAGCTGCGGACGAGTTCAGACGTTACCTCACGAAGTCGGAGGAAACCTATGAGATAGGTATGAATGAGTTTGTCCTCAAGGACAGAAACAACTTCAGGGACTACCTCTCCCTTGATGTACTGAAAAACGCCCGGGGTATCTCCCTCATCAAGAAGATGCAGGACCACGTTGAGGAGTACTTCGATAACCCGAAGCTGCAACAGGTAATGCAGTACACTCTTGTGTTTCTCGGAGGTTCGCCGAACAATACTCCTGCTCTCTACAACCTGATGAGCCACGTCGACTTCAACATGGGTGTATACTACCCGGAGGGAGGTATATACTCTGTAGTCGAGGGCATGAAGGAACTTGCCGAACAGAAAGGCGTAGAGTTTTCCACGGATGAACCCGTCAGAAGAATAGACAGGGAAGACGGAGAAACAATAGTGGAGACTGATGACCGCACAATAGAGGCTGACGCCGTCGTTTCCAACGCTGACTATGCCTTCACAGAGACAGAGCTTGTACCAGATGAGTATACGACCTACGATGAGGATTACTGGGACTCCAGGACGTATGCTCCCAGTGCCTTCCTGATCTACATGGGTATAGATAAGGAGGTTGATCTTGAGCATCACAGCCTTGTGCTTCCGGAAGACTGGAGTCCACACTTCGAGAAGATATTTGACGAACCCGCGTTACCTGAGAACCCATCATACTACATCTGCAATCCTTCGGATACGGACGACACTGTAGCGCCCGAGGGTAAATCAGCCATCTTCATACTCGTGCCTCTGGCTGCAGAGCTGGATCTCTCCGACAAGCAGAGACAGGAGTTCAGAGACCTCATAATCCAGGATCTGGAGGAAGAGACAGGTGTCGAGATAGAGGAAGACATAGAGTACGAGAAGATCTTTGCGGGACAGGAGTTCAAGGAAAAGTACAATAGCTACAACGGAACGGCACTGGGCATAGCACACACCCTGCGTCAGACATCAGTCTTCCGGCCGAAGCAGCGTTCAAAGGAGATGGAAGGCCTATACTACGTGGGACAGTACACCAACCCTGGTATCGGCATGCCTATGTGTCTTATCAGCGGGGAACACGCAGCGGAGAAGGTGACAGAGGATCTTAAAGGATAACCTGAGATACCTGCTGAAGCTCTCAAGGCCCCGGTTCTGGCTATATCTTGCCGGCCCTGCTGCACTTGGGATGGTCCTGGCGGCACCGGATAGAGCAGCGCTTCTCACGCTCCAGAACCTTGCTGTTCTTCTCTACTTTCTTCTGCCTGCCAACATAATGCTTTACGGAGTGAACGACTACTTCGACAGGGATATAGACGAGGACAACCCAAAGAAGCAGGGTAAAGAGGCAAGGTACAGGGACTCGGTAGTTACTAATACTTTTGTCCTAGCTTCTCTCCTGGCTGCCGTTCCTTTATCTATATTTCTTGATTCCACAGGCTGGGCGCTTGCTGCTTTCGTCTTACTATCTGTGTCCTACAGTGCACCGCCTTTCCGGTTTAAGGCCAGACCTTTCCTTGATTCAGTGAGCAACGGTCTGTACATCATACCCTTTGTGGTGGCATATACGGAGGTATCCGGTTCCTTCCCGCCTCTGGCCTTGATTCTGGGAGGATGGTTCTGGTCGATGGCGATGCATACCTTTTCTGCCATACCCGACATAGAGCCCGACAGGAAAAACGGTGTATCCACGACTGCAACCTTTCTGGGCAGAGACTACACCTACGTTTACTGCGGTAGTTTCTGGATGCTTGCGTCCATATCAGTTTCCATTTACAGTACGCTGGGGGGTCTCTTGCTGTCCCTGTATGTTCCTCTGTTAGCCGGCTTCTATCTCTCAGGTATGAGTGACTCGGAGGCGTACTGGTACTATCCGTACATAAACGCTGGGGTAGGTGCTTTCTGCACCCTGGCATCCCTGTGGGTGATCAAAGGTGTCCCTTTCTGAATCCATAGAGGAGTTTGTAAGCGAGAGAAGGTTTCTGATATCAGTAATCTTTCCTGCTGTCGGCGCAGTTATGTTCCTTGGATCTGCGGAGGGTATTCTGCCGGATATACTTTCCTTCAACCCTCTGCTGATACTTGCTGGAGTATCTGTCATGCGGCTTCCGCTTGTTGCGGGACTTGCCCCTGTAACTGACAGAGACACAACAGTTGCTCTTCTTGCGGTGTCTCTGTATGCATACATCATAGAGTTTGTGGGGATCAAGACCGGCTGGCCGTACGGAGAGTTCCTCTATGAGATTCCTCTGGGACCGATGGTTTCCGGGGTTCCGATAGGCCTTCCTCTTTTCTTCGTGCCTCTCGTCCTGAATGCGTTTTTGCTCGCGACTCTCTCAGGCTTCACTTCCATCAGGAACCGTCTGCCGGCGACAGTAGCTGCAGTACTCCTGGTGGATCTGGCGCTTGATCCTGCCGCAGTCTCTCTAGGGGTATGGAGCTATACAGGAGGCGTTTTCCACGGCGTGCCTCTTTCGAACTTCGCCGGCTGGATACTCTCTGCCTCGATCTCTACCCTGATAATCGAGGCTGGATTCAGAAACATAGATCTCGAATCCCGGCTGCTGGAGACTGATTACATGCTTGATGATCTGGTCTCCTTCCAGTTCCTCTGGGGCAGCATAAATCTTTACTACGGAAACATCATACCTGTTGTTTCGGTGCTCGTTCTTTCCCTGGCACTGTGGAGAACAGAGAAGTTCAACTTTGCGTTTGAGGAGTCCTGAAACGGGAAATCTCTGGATCGCTGTTACCAGATGGTGACCAAGATATCCATACAAGTATATAAAAAGATTGGAATAATCTGGGTAATATGGCAACGGCTAAAACATCTGACACAATTGATACAAAGTACAGAAAGAAACAGGAGTCTTCTGAAGGAGATGGATGCCCGGAGTGCGGGGAAAGAAGATTTCAGAAGGATACTTCGACAGGAGAAATATACTGCAGAGAATGCGGGACGCTGATAGACTCCAACAAGATCGATACCTCCAAGGAGTACAGAGTGTTTGACTCGGAGGACAAGACCAAGGAACGTGTAGGCTCCTCGATCACCTACACCAAGGCAGACAAGGGCATGAAGACCAAGATTGGGGAAAACTCCGAGATAGGAAAAGTATCCGGCAAGAAAAGAGGACAGTACTACCGTCTCAGAAAATGGGACAGACGTTCTGATTCGGATACAGACGCAGTAAAGAAAGGACT
>CAKZNU010000080.1 GCA_937132175.1 uncultured euryarchaeote | reverse complement strand
AGAAGCGGGCTGAACTCTCGAGAAGAAGAGCTTTCTTCTTCCAGTCAGCCGGTTCTTACGGCGGTGTATCAGGCTTCCAGACGTTCGGACCTGAAGGCGCAGAGGTAAAGAGAAGCATCGAGGAAAGCTGGAGAGACCTCTTTTCCAGAGGTCTGGGACACAGAGAGATAGAGGCGCCTACGGTGATGCCGGAGCCGGTGTTCGAGGCCTCAGGACACCTTGATACCTTTGACGACATGATTATCGAGTGTCCGGACTGCAACAGATCCTCGAGGGCCGACCACCTCGTGGAGGAAGGTACGGATATAGAGGAGGCAGAGTCCCTCTCCAAGGAAAAAGTAGAGGAGATAATATCTGAGAGGGATCTAGTGTGTCCCGGCTGCGGGTCCGAGCTTGGAGGTACAGAGGTCGAGGACTTTAATCTTATGTTTGAGACCAGTATAGGTCCTGGTTCGGGCCAGCCGGGATACCTCAGGCCGGAGACCGCACAGGGAATCTTCGTTGAGTTTCCGCGCCTGAAGGAGTACGCAAGAGGGAAGCTGCCCTTCGGGATTACTCAGATAGGAAAGGCATACAGAAACGAGATATCACCAAGGAAAGGTCTTGTGCGTGTACGGGAGCTTACACAGGCTGAACTAGAGCACTTCATAGATCCGGAGGAGGATAAGCCTCCGGTAGAGGACGTAGAGAACGTAGAGCTCTGTCTTTACTCACGTGAGCACCAGGCAGGTAACGGGGAGCCGGAGAAGATGACCGTCGGCCAGTCCCTCGAGGAAGGGGTAATAGAATGCGAATGGATTGCATACTACCTCGGTATAGCCAGGCAGTGGTTCAACTCAATCGGTGTTGATATGGACAGGTTCAGGTTCAGACAGCACCAGAACGACGAGCTTTCACATTATGCCTCTGACTGCTGGGACGCAGAGTCAAAGGTAGACGGAGACTGGATCGAGATCACAGGGTTCGCATACAGAGGCTGTTACGATCTCCGGAAACACGATGAGTACAGCAGGGAAGACTACACCGTCTTCAAGGAGTACGACGAGCCAGAGGTCGTAGAGAGAAACAGGGTGGATCCTGACATGAGCTACCTTGGACCGGAGTTCGGAGATCTTGCGGACAGGGTCAGCAATGCTTTACAGGAGAAAGCACAAGAACATCCAGAAAGCTTCGAGTCCGGAGAGGTAGAGATCGAACTGGATGAGGAGACGTATACGGTACCTGTGGAAAGATGTGGCTTCCACAGGGAGGAGATGGAGAAAAACGGAGAACATATACTGCCCCACGTTGTGGAGCCTTCCTTCGGTATCGACCGTATAGTCTATACGGTGCTGGCACATGGATACACCGAGGACGAGGTAGACGGGGAGGAAAGGACCTTGCTGCAGCTCTCGGAAAAAGTTGCACCAACAGAGGTCGCAGTATTTCCTCTCATGGACAAGGAAGGCCTGGGAGAGAAAGCCAGGAGCATAGCCGATATGCTCCGGGAGGAAGGTTTCTCGGTCAAGTACGATGACTCAGGAAACATAGGCCGCAGGTACAGACGCCAGGACGAGGTCGGAACCCCGCTATGCGTGACAGTAGACTACGAGACCATCGAGGACGACCCAGAAACCGTCACGGTTCGTGACAGGGACTCAACAGAGCAGGAACGCGTCAGAACCGGGGAACTGGTAGAGAAACTCAGGGACTGATGGAGTAAAGACCGATTCCTGATAGCCTGTCGGGGGAATCAAAAAGGTACCACAACCAGTATATGTTTATGACAGAGTGTTCCGAGTGCGGAAAACAGACGATGGCCTTTACCTGTCATTACTGTGGTGAAAAGTTCTGCTCGGAGCACCGATTACCTGAGAAACATGACTGTGACGGTCTCGAGTCCGGAAAGATGGATGAGTATACCTCTGAGGAGAAAGAAGAGGAGAACGAGAAATGGTTTAAAGACAGGGATCTGAAGTCCGAGAGCCGTGAACCTGTAAGCACTCCGAGCCTCTGGCAGGACATACTTGGCACGGTTCAGGACAACGCTACCTACAGCATCATAGGTGTTACGGTCTTTTTCTTCCTTGTACAGGGTTTCCTGCCGGGAGCCTCACCGCCTTTCACACAGGCAGGGTTCCAGGCAGTTCTGGAAAATCCCTTTAGCCTCAACCCGTTGACTCTTTTCCCAGCGCTGGAGTACGTGGCTCTGAGACCGTGGACCCTGCTGACGGTGATGTTAATGCATGGAGGCCTTTTCCACCTGATGGCAAACATGGTGACGTTTTACTTTTTTGGATCCACGCTGGAGAAGGTTATGGGGAAAAAGGAGCTACTGAAGTTTTACCTCACGACAGGCATAGTCTCGAGTATAGGGTTTGTCCTCTTCAGCAACATTCAGAACCTTTTGACAGCGGGATCGACTCTTTCCCCGGCAGTAGGTGCCTCCGGTGCCGTAGTGGCAGCGGTCGGAGCGGTAGCAGTACTTTACCCCGAGGCAGAGGTCCTGCTTTACTTCATAATACCTATGAAGATCAGGACAGCGGTATACGCCTTCGGCATACTTGAGACCGTGAACCTCGTCTTCAAGCTTGGAGGAATCTACCTGCCTGTAATAGGTGGCTTTGCCTCATCTGCACATCTGACCGGTCTTGTTGCGGGGGTACTGCTGGCACGGAGGTACCGTGACAGGGTCAGACGCACCAGAACACTGGATCTCTTCCGTTAAGGAGTCTTCCTCTCTACCTCGTAGTATGTAACCCCGGACTCGGTATCTACAACTGCCCAGAGCATCGTTGCTCTGATGTTCTGTGCCAGACGTACAGCACGTGACATCTCCGAGAAAGACATCCTTGACTCCTCAGATACAGCGTGGACCACCCACTTCGTATGCTGTTTCTGTTTCTTCGGCCCATCCTCGTACGGGTTCACACCACGCGGATAACACCGGAAATGCGCTCCGAACTTGAAACCGGTCTTGACTATGAATCCTCTCTCCCTCAGATCCGAGTAAGCCTGGAGCTTGTGGTAAAAATCCTCGTCTCTCTGTGAGAAAGTACTGAAGGCTTCTTCCTCATCCAGTGTATCCGAGCCCGATACTATCTCTAGGTCGCCTCTCTTCTGGAGATGGTGTGCCTCAACCGGCGAGAGCTCAAGCAGGTCATCCGAGTACTTTCCGTAGTACTTCTCGCTGTATACCTTCTCCGCCTCGTCTTCGTCCCGGACAACCACCCTGGATCCCGCGTACTCTCCTACCGGTTCAATCTCTGTCATACTCTGAGATTCTCGAGACAAGCTTTTAACCCAAAGCTACTGGTACCGGTCAAGACTCTCTTGGCCGGCCTCGTCAAGAATTCGCTGGGCTGTACTCCAGGATCTACGTGCCTCCTCCGGAAGCCTGCCTTCCTGTTGCAGGAAGGTTTTCAGAAACTCTATGGTCGGTTCGTCGTGAGGGTATCCTGATGCAAAATCATACCCGTACTTTTCCTTCAGGCTCTCGACGTGTTCCTCTCTTGCACTCTTTGCCACTATAGATGCTGCCGAGACCACCGGGAAGGTATCGTCTGCCCCGTGTTCTGCTATAAACTCCGTTTCAGAGGTATCGGCGTTTGCAGCCCGAGACACCTTATCTATGAAGCTTTGAGCATCAGGCTCCGGAAGGTCCATGTAGACCTTATCCGGGTCGGCACGAGACAGGACCCGGGAGAAACCCTGGACCTCGATGTCGTTTATAGTCATTTCCTCACTCATAGAGTCTATCTCTTCGGCCGTAAACTCCATACAGAAGGCTTCGCCGTACTCCTCAATCCTCTCTCTCAGCCTCTCTCTTTTTCCATCGGAGAGCTTCTTTGAATCTTTAACGCCTAGCTCCTCCAGAGAATCAAGATCTTCTTCTTGAACCATGAAGCCTCCGATAAACATGCTTCCTACTACAGGACCTCTACCCGCCTCATCTATACCAAGAACCCTAGCCATAACCTCGAGGTGTCTCCCGAGACATAAATACCGGGCCAGAAACCTGGTTTCTCAACATGGGTTAAAAGTCTTCGCCGGAATCTTCGTTATAGAGCGGGGTGGAGCAGTCAGGAGTGCTCGTCGGGCTCATAACCCGGAGGTCCGTGGTTCAAATCCATGCCCCGCTAAGTCTAGAGATTTCTTACTCAGGTTTCCCGAACTCAGAATACCTGTACCCTGTACGGGTCAGACTCTAGAGTTCTGAAGCTATCATACTCAGTGGTTTCAAGTACTGTCGTCCCTCCCACCGTTGCCTTGAGACCGTCTCTGCTTTCCGAGAGGTCTATATTCTGGGTGCCAGATCCATCAATGACCCATTGAACCCCACCTGGCTTATAAGAGACTTCCTGTGCCCTGAAAGGTTCAGTTCCTGGAAGTAAACCGTCGAAATCCCCGTCCAACGCAAGGTATTCGCCCTGAACTGCTAGAGACCTGACCTCAGATGCAAGAGAATCCTCGTAGTCGCGTCTGGACTCCAGAGAGGACGCTAAGTTTTCCAGACTCTCCGTAACAAAGAACGTGGATGCGTCTATGCCGTTTCCTTCCCTGTAAGCTACACCGTACCTGAAGTTCGACAGGTTGTCGTCTTCAGGGACGTAGATACAGTATGCAGGGCCTCCAGCCCGAACAAAGTACTCCTCTATGAACTCCGAGGTACAGGTACGGTTTTCAAGCGTGTCCTCGGCTGCAACCGGGGGCTCCCTGTGAAGTACTCCGTGTACGTTGTAGCTTGTGTCTCTCTCCGGCATCTTGGTTCAGAAGTCTTCGGGTACTATTCCTCTGTCCGCTACCTTGAAGACGGCTTCGCCCTCTGGCATATACGGAGAGTCTACAAGCCTTGCGATTCTCTTATCTTTCTTTGACTTCCGCAGGTACAGTCTTATTGCAGAGTTGTGTGCGACTATATGACCTCCTATAGCCTTCGTCGGGTCACCAAACATCTGGTCCGGGTTGGACATTACCTGGTTCGTAACAAGTACAGCCGCGTTGTGAGCGTTCGCAAGCCGGAGAAGCGTGTTCATATGTTTGTTCAGCTTCTGCTGTCTCTGTGCCAGCTCCCCCCTCCCAACGTAGTCCGAACGGAACTGTGCCGTCAGGGAATCAACCACAACGAGACCTATGTCGTTGTTCTGACAGATTTCCTGAGCCTCGTCGGCAAGAAGCATCTGGTGATCGGAGTTAAAGGCTCTTGCAACATGGATGTTGTCCAGAGCCTTGTCCACGTCCATGTCCTGTGCCTCCGCCATCTGTTCTATCCTGTCCGGAATGAAGGTGTCCTCGGTATCAATGTAGACTACCTCCCTGTCCAGTCCGCCCTCATCTTCCGGTCTCTGGACGTTCACGGAAAGCTGGTGTGAGAGCTGTGTCTTTGCGGAGCCGTACTCTCCGTAAACCTCGGTAATAGCCTGGGTCTCGACGCCGCCGCCGAGAATCTCGTCAAACTCCTCACAGCCTGTCTCGATTCTCTGCATCTCCTGGCGGTCGTCGTACCTGTCCTTGGCAGAGTCAAAGCCTAGGTCAAGCTCTTTACGGGCCTCGGTAATTATACCCTGTGCCTTCTTGTCTCCAAGGTCCGCAACCTCCCCTAGCTCGCCGGAGCTCATAGTCGCTATACTCATCAGCTCCTCGTAGCCAGAATCTCTCAGCTTTTCCGCAGTTTTAGAACCTACTCCCTTAATATCCTCAAGTTCAACATCATCACTCATAGTATCACCTTATGCCTCAAGTACGTCAACAAGTCTCTCGATCTCCTGATCCGGGTCAACTTCATCGACATCGTTCACCACCATCTCTATCTGGTCGAAGTAATCGTTGTACCTGGTCCTGCCTTCAATCCTTAGCTGTTTTCCAAGACAGTCTTCCGCAGCATTCTCCACTGCCTCCTGATCTCCCTGTCTCTCCTCTTCCTCGGTGACGTTCAAAACCTTCCTTGCCTGGTCGCCGAAGAATACTGTTCTAACGGTGCCTGAGCCATCGTCCACGACACCGGAGATTGCAAGCCTGTGATCCGGATCCTCAACGGTCTCTCCCTCATCGGTTGTATATACACCGTCGTCGTCTTCCCTGACCGTGTCACCTGTCTCAGGATCAACCGTGTAGAACGGGTTGTTGCTGTACATCGCAACAAGTAGACCGCTGACGGCGTAGCTGGCGTTTTCGGTACTTACCTCGCCGATTCTTACGTGCGAGATGTCCGAGGCAGCATTTGAACCACCCTCTACCTCGGGGACCTCATCCTCATCCGCCATCGCGACCTGTGCGGAGTCACCCAAACGGACCTCAGCATCTCCCTGATCATCCTCAATAGTGTATGCACCGGAGATCTTGATAGGGTCACCTTGCTCAATCTTCTGTGCGATCTCCGTCTGTTCATCCCACAGGGAAAGGCTTACCGTTCCGGTATCATCTCCAAGTATAATGTTCTGTACCTTCCCGTCTTCGTCCTCTCCATCCCTTTCGAACTCAGTTACGTCCGAGACATTCAGGACACGGGCCTTCAGATCAAGCTTCCTCATCTCGGGAACCACGTTTTCTATGCTGAGATCGCTGTTTTCCGGATTCTCCACCTGAACCCCGTACTCCTTGGCGACCAGATGAACGGCACCTTCCTCTGAGACAAGCCCTTCGAACTCATCCATCTTATCCTCGACCTCATCACGAATATCCTGCTCAGAGGCCTCAGTCTCTTCTACAACCTTATCAAGTACATCTTCGAAAGACATGGTTCAAAAATACGATACAAGACTTAAATCCGGGAGGGGGAACCTATCTCAAAGCCTCCTTTATGTCTTCCCCTCTCACCGTTTTCCTGTCATCCTCGGCAGCTACGGCTGCAGCCTCCTCAGCCACATCACCCGCAAACATCTCCATAATACTGCCAAGTTCCCTTGCTGCTTGCTCCGATACACGCTTATCACTCTCACTTCGGAGAGTCTCTTTCATCTTAGATACAGAAAATTCCATGAGGCATCACAGGCTGGTACTTCCCAAGAAACTGTTAAAAATACATGCAAGCAGTGTTGTAGACCCTCATAGGGAGAGTTTACTAACAACTAACAGACGTAGTTATTATAAACTACATGATGCTACAAAAACATAACAGTAAGAAGGTGAGTGTTCAAACATCCCGAACACTCATCGATCGCACCATAAATCCATCCAGAGATGTCAGAAATCACCAGAACAAAGAAGGTATAATCCTTCTGGCTAAGCGAGGCTTACTGTCTGAGGCGCCAATAGCATACCTTCTTTATTATATCGGTGATCTGTCCTGCTTACCCAAGGTAAAGTGCGAAGAAGATGCCTGAAACCACGCACCCATGCTTTCTATCATACCTTCTTTATTTTAGGCAATCTGACCTATGGCTGGTTTCCAAGTGATTATGACTCCCGAAACCATGAGTGTTCATGCTGCTCGAACACTCATGGCATATATCTGACAGGATTCCAGACAGCCTATCCAGGGAAGAATCGAGAACATGTCTGGTGACACCATCTATGCCACCTAATAGTAGTACTCTGGAATTTATAATAAAACTGGATGTTTGTAATTCTCTAACAGTGCGTCTGTGAGTAAGTTGAGACTAGAACCGAAATAGAGAAGAAGAAAGAAATGAGGTCGGCTGATGTTGACCTATTCTTCTGCCAGTAGATCTACACACTGAGCTCCATCCTTAGTGACCATCACAGGGTTAATCTCTAACGAGCTCAGATGTGAGTCCTCATTGAGAGTGGATACAGATTCAATGAGCCGTATGAACGATTTATAGTCAAGATCTTTCCTTCCTGTGAGAAGCTGTTCAATCACGGTATCTTTCAGCCTTCTCTTCACCTCGTCTGCTGAAACCGGGGCAAGAAAGGTGACTTCATGCTCGGAGTATGCCTCTGTGTGTACACCACCAGGAGCAACCGTAACTACAGGTCCAAACATCTCGTCGTGTCTGAGACTGACGAGTAACTCGAGGCCTTCTATCTGTTCCTGAACAACCAGAGAATCGCCGTCAGATTCTTCCAGAATTCTCTCTGTCTCTTCTACGATCTCACCTGAACGAAGATCTGTTGATACAAGGTCTTTTTCGGTGCGGTGAGACTCATTCGCAGACTTAATGACAACTGGACCTTCTATGTCATTAGCAAATTCAAGGGCCTTCTCTGGTGTTTGAACTATCTCATGGTCGAAAGGGGAATCTCTTCCGGTAACCTGTCTCTAGTATCTTGCCATGTAAGAATCTGTTTCTGACCCTCCGCGGTACTTATGTCTTCCTTGATTTCTTCCCCGGTTTCTTGTTTTCCTAGAACGGAGTCGACTGCATCCATACATTTTGCAGCATCATAGTAGAGATTGACGTTTTTTCTCGCTCTCTCGTAGGCTGGGTCTTCTACATCAGCTTCTTTTCTGCCTGTCCAGAGGAAAAATACCGGCTGGTCGGTCATCTCGTCTACTGCAATCATCTTGTCGGCGATCATCTGTGCCTGTTGGCCTACCGCGGGTAAGGCCACTGCGAATACATAGGCTGAAAACTTTTCGTCTTGATATAGAGTGTCCGCTATCTTTCGGTATGCCTCGGTACCTTGCTGGCGGATATCCGCAGGATTCCGCATCTCACCAAATGTCAGGAGTTCATCCATATCAAGAAGGGTTTGCTCGGTTTCGCCTTCGACAGGTGGTAGGTTTAGATTCCTATCTTCTGCCATATCTGCAAGGAGTCCGGCGAGGCCACCGCTTGTTGAGGTGATGCACAGGTTTCTGTCCGTGGACGGCTGGCTAGCATGTGCCTTGGCCCGTCCAAGTAAGTCAGGGATGTCTTCGA
>CAKZNU010000079.1 GCA_937132175.1 uncultured euryarchaeote | reverse complement strand
TTCTCAAACAGGTGAGCGGCGTCAAAGACATCCTCTTCCTGGAAGTGATCGCCTACAAGATGTAGTCCTGTAGGCATCCCCTCGCTTTTTCCGTTTGGTACTGATATCATCGGTAGTCCAGCAAGGTTTGGACCAACAGTGAGAGTGTCCATGGCGTAGGTCTCTGTCGGGCTCATATCCTCTGCTTCCTCGATCTTTGGCGCTACGTTCGGCATGGACGGGGAGACTATCACATCATAGTCCTCGAATACCTCTTTGAACTGATATATTATCTTTCTCCGTACCTTCGCTGCCTTGATGTAGTACTGGTCCCTGTATCCTGCCATCCGTGTGTATGTACCGACAAGTATTCTTCTCTTTGCCTCGTCCCCGAAGCCTTCAGTCCTTACCTCGGTGAAGTACTCATCATAGTCTTCGTACTCCGAGGGATCTTTCTCCAGGCCGTACCTCATGCCGGAGAACTTCGCCAGGTTGGTGGAGGCCTCCGCCATGGCGATGACGTAGTACGCCGGCACAGCTATATCGGCAGAGATCAGGGGCATATCGACTCTTTCCACGCTGGCGCCTGCCTCTTTCAGCTTCTCAAGTGAGTTCATGAAGTTTTCCCTGACTCCATCCTGTAATCCCTCAAGCTCTACGTACTGCTCCGGTACAGCCACCTTCAGGTCTTCCGGAGTATCAAGGTCGGAGTACTCGGGCACCTCCCTGTCTGCGGTGGTCTGGTCTGCTTCGTCGTGTCCGGCTATGGCCTCGAGACCTTTTGCAGCGCCGTAGACGGTCTTTGCCAGTACACCTATCTTATCAAGTGAGTTACCGTAGCTTATGAGCCCGTTCCTGGATACCCGTCCGTAGGTAGGTGTGACACCTACCACTCCGTTGTAGGCTGCGGGATTCGTGATGCTTCCTCCTGTTGACTCACCCAGAGAGATGATCGGCTGGTCGAGTGCTGCTACAGCTGCTCCTGCGCCACCCGAGCTTCCTCCGACCACTCTTTCCGGATCATGCGGGTTCTTTGGTGTTCCAAAGGCACAGTTTGTACAGAAGGTTCCAAAGCCGAACTCGTCCTGATTAGTCTTACCGTAGAAAACAGCACCCTCGTCTTTCAGCCTCTTTACGGCCTCTGCGTCAAATACAGGTCTGTAGTTTTCTAGTATATCTGATCCTGCCGATGTCTCAGTATCTCTCGTACATATAGCATCCTTCGCTACGAAAGGAACTCCGCTCAGTTCGCCGTTCCCGTTTTCTTCTCTGGCCTGTACGCGCATAAATCCGAACTCTCCGTCCGTCTCGGAGATGTTTTCCTCAAGCCTGTCGTGGTCATACTCTTTTTCACCCTCTACATACTCACGAAGTCCCATGAAACATCAATTAAATACCAAGCTTAAAAGCTGTGTATGGCATGTGTAGTCCATGGAGGTCTACTGTCCGGAGTGTGGCTCAGACCTGAGCTTTGACGAGTACAGACCTATGTTTCCCGTATGTCCGGAGTGTGAGGAAAGTTTTCACCTGGATGAATGTAGGAAGAAGTGACCTAGGAGTCTTTATGACCTGTGGCTATTAGATGTTTTGACATGTACTTGCCTGCTGTCTCATCAAGCATCCTCCTAGAGAGTTT
>CAKZNU010000078.1 GCA_937132175.1 uncultured euryarchaeote | reverse complement strand
GATTTGAACCCGGGTTACGCGCATGGCAAGCACGTGTCTTAGCCACTGGACCAACACCGCCTCTGGAATACGATACCATCCGGATATTTTTAAACCGAGGTGCTCCAGGTGCTGTCAAAGCCCCTGCTTTTCAAGACTCCGCATTATTATCTAAAATATGGATGACGGACCCAACCTAGAGGATGATATCAAGGCTGACCTCGGAGAAAAGGCAGAAAAGATTGTAGAGGATGAAATCGTAGATACTGAAAGGTTTACGGAAAGAAGCTCCAGAAAGGCATCAAGAGAGGCCGTAAAGAGAGATGGAGAGTCAAAGACGGGTGCAGCTACGACCCCACAGGAAATGGAGTTTTTGGTAAGACAGAGAACCCGAATGGATAATGAGGAACTGGAGAAGTTTCTCTCCGGCACACATAAGGTGAACGAATCGAGAAACTGGTCTCCTTTCTCCAGAACCGAGGAGAAGTATCTGCTGCAGAACGTCGAAAACTCCTCCGTTGAGGACCTCTCCGAATCCGTCGGTAGGTCCCCAGAAGAGGTCAGGATGCAGCTACGTATCATGGGTCTGGAAGACCAGATAAGATAGGTGCTCAAGATGGATGAAGAAACCCGTAGAAAGGCGTTAAACAGAGCAAAAGAATCTCTTGGCTCCGAGGCAGAGACGGAAAGAGTACTGTCCAAGACTGTGAAACAGTTCGACAGCATCGGAAACAGTCTCGAGGAAAGAACAGAATCCTTCCGTGACTGGTACAGCTTGTACTTCCCGGAACTGGAGTCAGAGATTGAAGACGACAGGGAGTTCCTGAAGGTTCTGGACAGGTACGGTGTCAGAAGAAAAGAGATAGAGCCGTTTCAGGAGATGGCAGAGAGATCTAAGGGATCCGAGCTTGGAGACAGGGAGCTGGACCTGCTGGAGGAAGAAGCATCTTCCCTCTCCGAAGATTTACAGTACCGAGGCTCCCTTGAGGACTACATCAGGGAAACTGCGAGAGACGAGTTTCCTAACCTCTCTGCGGTACTGAACCCGGTACTGGCAGCGAGAGTGGTTTCCCTTGCAGGAGGCCTAGAGGAGCTTGCCAGAAAGCCTGCCTCAACCGTGCAGATGATGGGGGCGGAAAAGGCACTGTTCAGACACCTCCATGGAAACGGAGAACCACCGAAACACGGGGTACTGTTCAAACACGAGTTCGTGAACTCTCTGCCTGAAGATAAACGGGGAAAGATGGCACGTTTCCTCGCAAACAAGGCAGTTCTTGCTGCAAGACTGGATAACTACGGAGAGAAAGACAGGGCCTCAGAGTACAGAGAGGAAGCATCAGAGAAGTACAGGCAGCTTTCTGAGAACTAGATTACGGGTTTACCGGAAGATAATCTTTTGCTGGTTTGACGGCGGTGCCATGAAGAATTAATTGAACGACCTGAACACAGGTAAAAGCCTGATCAGGCAAATTATATTATGAAAGAGATACAGAAAGGAATCTACAGGGACGGCGAACTTATCTTTACAGAGGCAGCCTCGGATCAGAAGGTATACGGGGAAAACTTTATCCAAGAGAACGGGAGAGAGTTCAGAAGGTGGGAAGCCTCCCGGTCGAAGATCGGGGCGGCTGTACAGAACGGGGTAGAACTTGGCATCAAGGAGGACGACGAAGTTCTGTACCTGGGAGCAGCCTCCGGAACCACGGTCTCACATGTATCCGATATCGTGAACCAAGGATCGGTATTTGCCGTTGAGTACTCCGAGACCGTTGCCCGTGACCTTGTAGAGGTTGCGGAGAGCCGTGAAAACATTGCCCCGGTGATAGCAGATGCCCGAAACCCTGAGGAGTACGAGGAAGTTCTGAAGCCGGTAGACGTAGTCTTTCAGGACATCTCACAGAAGGATCAGGCGGAGATCCTGATGAAAAACTGCAGAAAGTACCTCAGGGATTCAGGTAAAGCAATGATAGCCATCAAGGCACAGTCAGTATCTTCATCCAGGAGACCTGAGGAAGTCTTCGATGAGATCAAAGAAAAGCTGAACGATATGTTTGAGATACAGCAGGAAACCCTGCTGGACCCGTACGAGACAGATCATCTGTTTCTGGTTATGAGTCCTCGCTAGTTCTTTCCTCTATCCAGCCGTAGCCTTCGTCCTCGAGCTTTTCCGCCAGCTCCTTGCCTCCGGACTCCTCGATCTCTCCGTCAACCATAACATGCACACGGTCAGGTTCCACGTAGTCCAGAATCCTCTGGTAATGTGTTATCATTAGTATACCACGGTCGTCGTCCGCGATAAGATTGATCCCCTTCGCTACAACCTTCATGGCGT
>CAKZNU010000077.1 GCA_937132175.1 uncultured euryarchaeote | reverse complement strand
CTCCACCTCCGCCGGATCCACCGTCTCCTTGCTCTGGTGGCTGTCCCTGGACTTGCCTTGTAAGGGCAAACGTAGAGGTATCCGTAAACCTTTCTTCGACTTCTATCCGATCCTCTGTCACGGAAACTTCCGTACCTGATCGGCTATCTCCATCTATCTGTAGGACCTCAGGACCCTGTAATGAGTTGTTGAGGTTGAAGGAAAGGTTTTCCAGAGCCATGTTTCCCTCGCTGACGGCTCTGAACCACTGGATTACCTCTCTGTTTCCCGGAACCGAGGGCTCAGAGACTCGTCGAATTGATAGGTTCTCAAGCCTGGATGATATGTTGGCGTTCTGAACGTATACCTGCTTCACCTCGGTGGAACTTTCTCTCGAGGTTACCTCTGTTTCCGAGTTCCTGAGCTCTGTGCCTTCTATCTCCGTATCTCCGGACTCTGATACGTATGCTCCGACCTCGTTCGATACCGAGAAACCTTCATGGAAGCTTGTTCCCTGGCTACGTATATCACATATTCCTCTCTGAAAGTCCGTTAACTTAGGCGTTTTCACAAGTGTCTGTGAGGAGTTCAGTACCTTGATGCCGCACTGACCCGGCTCCGAGAGGTTTTCGTCTCCATCTATCGTATGTCCGGCAAAGTCAAACACCGTGTTTTTCGAGTCCTCTATCCTTATGCATGAGTCCTCTGGTTCTGACTCAGAGGGATCCACGTTGAACAGGCTTCTGTTCAACAGGTAGTATCTGGAGTCACCGGTCAGCTTTCGACAGCTCTCTATAATCCGGGGCTCGAGCGCCAGTATGCTGTTCACGTAAACCTCCTCATCTCCGTCGAAGACCAGGTCAAGAGTCTGTGTCTCGCCTAGACTGGCTGTGTACTCGGTAAAGATACTTCCTCCGTCCTTTACCGATACCAGTATTTCTCCGGGTCTATCAGGTATCCTGCGTCCCCTGTCTCCGGTAGCATGTCTTGCGGTCAGCCTTGTAGCCTGTTTCCCTGAGATCTTTTCCGCGCGGACGCTGAAGTTTCCGTCCATGAGCCCCTTCTCTACTTTTGTCACGTTTTCAGGCTCGTACTCATCACTTCTGTTGACGTACCCTGCCGCCAGCCTTCCCGGGAAAAGGGACAGGAACGCAGAGGTCTCGAGATCAAGAGTCTTCGGCCCGGACGAGTTTATGTATGCTGCCTTCTCCAGTACAGGAAGGGTAAGATTTCCTGATAGAGAACTGTAGAAGATCATAACTTTTTTGCCCTCGAGCTCCGGGCCTGTGAACCTGAACTTTACGTCAGGAGAACTCAGAGACGAGTCCGCATAGGTCAGGCTACCTACCTGTTGCTGTGTAAGAGGTGTTGAGCCGTAGAACTTTTCGGTATCCTCTGTTCTATCGAACAGTATGGACTCTTCCGGTCCCGGTGAGGTCATCTCCGCCTCCAGTCCGAGAGAAATGCCCGAAAACATGATCAGGCAGGAAGCTAGAGCCAGTTTCCTCAAGTAACTGCACCCCAGACCGCTGTGAAGACTCTGTAAACCCTGTTCATCCCGATTTTCACGTACTCATCAAGGTTTGGTAGATCGCTTCTTCCTCCTTTTACGGATCTGCCAGGATCTGAGACCTCCAGTGGATAGGAGGTTTTGACGGAACCGTTCTCGATAAACCTCAGTCTCGATCCATCCTGTGAGCCTCTCAGGGACAGGCTGTAATCTATCCGGTCCTGTACCTCCAGATCGGAGTACTTCTCCGAGAGAAGGGCGTTTCCCCTTGGAGAGACCGTTAGTCTGGCTTCTCCGTCAGGGTCCGTCTGGAAGCTTATTTCTGTCACCGTGCCTGTGAACCCGGAGTCAAGTTCCTGGGTTGGTGCGAGGGAAGACGTACCGTCTTCCTCTCTCAGAACCATCTCCGCGTTCGATACAGGGTTTCCGTCCGAGTCCTCCAGAAATATAGTCAGGTTATAGGGCCTGCCTGCCTCCGGAAACTCCGCTCCTGAACCTACAGCTTGCTCGTCTACCAGTATCTCCGGCTCGGTCACAGGCCTCACCTGAAAGGATCTTGAGACGGTATTGTCCGTCTCCGAGATCTCAACAACAGAGTCTGTAAGGTCTGTCTCAGCAGTTACCGTGTATGACCCGGAGTCGACCTCTGCCGGCCATTCCAGAGTTACATCTATCTGATCACCAGGATCTATCGTCTTGACGGTCTCGAAGTTTTCAGAGCGGAGAACCTCTCCATCCTCCCGTATCGATATTTCCGTACTGAAATCTGTCTCTACAGGTACATTTCCGGTGTTTCTGATCGTGGCCGTTACGGTCTGGTTTTGTGAGTGAAACAGAGAGTCCTTAAAATCGAGAGCCTCCAGTCTGAGATTCGCCCCTATTTTTACAGTATCGTAAGTTATGCCGTTTGCGACGCCGTAACGCGTGTAGACGGACTGGTCATCTATCTGGCTTTCCGGTATATCCATAGGAAAGCTCCGTGATGCATCTGTTCCCGAGGATGCTTTCTGTACTCCAGCAGGACAGTTCTGGCCATCCCTGTCCGTGCAGGCTCCGAAGACTAGCTTTCTTTTCTGGGAGAGGCCTCTGCCGGCTTCTGAAACCGAAAAGGTTCTTTCCCCAAGGTTCGAAAGCACCGAGACAGATTCTACAT
>CAKZNU010000076.1 GCA_937132175.1 uncultured euryarchaeote | reverse complement strand
TCTGATATCGCCAAGATCCTCATGTCATAGCATAGCTTTTCCATGGTTACAGGCTCTATATCTATATTGAGGCCTTCTGCTACGCCCTCAAAAAATTCCTGCTTTTCTGCAGCCTTCTCTCCAGACTCCTCAAAGTACTCGATGGCCTCGCCGTATCCTTCTTGATTGAAACCTCCGAAGGCCGCAGCGATAAAGGGTACGAAAGGTTCACTGCTGGAGTTTGCGTCTAGGTCTTGTTCCTGCATAAGTCCGGCAGCAACCATTGACCCGACTTGGTCAAGAGGCTCAACATCCGCTCCCGCTGTATTAAACCCATGCATAGGTTTCTTAGGGGAATCCTCGTTTCTACGAGTAGATCCAGAAAGAAGGGCCTGTGCCGCCTCCCAGCCTTCGTTCGTCTGACTTGAACCTTCAACTGACATCTTCTCTTACCTCTTTTTCTTTTCTAGTTCCGTCCGTGGTTTTCATGTTTTCATTCAGTTCCGGGAAGTTGTAGTTTCTTTTGTTGTTGATCAAGTTGGACACCTCAAAACTTTGAAGCAAGCCAATCTCTAGACTTGCTTCTCAAAACGTAAAGCTATAGAAACGGCTGTTGCCACTATGGATATGTCTTTGGGCGTTGAAGCCAATACCAACAGCCATGATGTTACTATAGGGAACCAAACTATATAAACGTGGCTCCTAGCTCTGGCTTCGAAGCGCTTCTACTGCAGGAAGCTCTTCGCCACTCATGTATCTTACGAAGGCTCCTCCGGCTATCGAGACGTGGGAGAACTCCTCTATGTCATGGCTGAAGCGCTGGACCAGTGAAGATGTGTGTCCCCCGCCGAGAACCGTGAATCCTGACGAGTCTGAGAGCTTCTCAAGTATTCTGCGGGAGCCTTCCGGGTGCTTCTCGAAGGCGCCCATTGGTCCTTTCATGAGGGCCGCCTCTGCGTTCTCTATTGTATCTCTGTACTTTTCTACAGTTTCTTCCCCGATGTCCCACGTCATAGAGTCCTCGGGAACTTCACCGGGCCTATATGTATCTGATCCTGTTCTGAGGTCTTCCGGAGTCTGTATCTTATACCCGTACTCGTCCAGAAGACTTTCGAGTTGCTTTGATTCTGCGTCCAGGTTTCTCTCGGCGATCCAGTCTTCTTTCCTCCCGAGGCTGTGTCCCTGCGTCATGAGAGCTAACTCGCCTGGAACCCCTCCGAGCAGGACCCGATCTACGTCTTCTATCATGTGATTCATCATGCCGATTATGTCAGAAGGCTTTTCTCCTCCAAGCACCAGGATGCCACCGTCGAATCTTTCCTTTACGGCCTGACAGTTCTCAAGCTCTCTTCTCATCACTGGTCCAGGACGGGATCTCAGCCGGGAGGTAAAGCCCACCATCGAGGCATGAGACCTATGTGCAGCGGAAAACGCATCGTTTACAAAC
>CAKZNU010000075.1 GCA_937132175.1 uncultured euryarchaeote | reverse complement strand
ATGCTCTGGGGACTTGGGAGAGCTGGAGTCAGAGTCAGAGAGGCCGGTCAGAAGCTCAACAAACATCTCAGGATCACTGGAAAAGGAGATCGGTACGAGACTGTACTTCACGGACGAAGACCCTACAACGGCCGAAGGCTTCAACGACAGGAAGGACTATGACTCGGTATACGTGGACAACGGAAGCAAATGTCTCTTCTCACCGTCCGAGGGCCCATACAGGCTTGACGAAATACTTTACTGGGGAAACCGGACGGACGGAAGATTCATAGAGTTCAAGAACCATTCCATCCGTAACAACTTCACAGTATACGACGCCAGAAGGGCGGCAAGAGTGGGAAAAGCTCTGAGAGCTCCTGTAAACGGTATAGAGACGGATACAGCCGTAGACACGTTTACACTTGATAAGACACTTTCGAACTACGACATCACCGTCTTCATGGAACAAAAGAGTCTAGGGGACGTAGAGGAAAACATAGAGAAGGTAGAGAGGTTTATGCAGGAGGGCTCAGTGCTTGTTTCCGCCAACCTTTCACGCCCGGATATGGGAAACGAACTGATAGAGACCATAGGGCTTAAATGGCTTGAAGCCTCCAGAGACAGCACGGAAGACATCAGGGAGTCTTTCTCAAGTACATCAGAATCAGAAAGACTGAGAACGCTTTTCAACGGAGTCAAAGGAGATGTATCCGGACTCAGTCTTGTGCCTGGAGGAAAGATCTACTCCTCCCAGAGCAGGTACGAGACATCGAGAGAGGATCTTCTTTACGCAGCAAAGTCTTCGTACAGAGACGGTGACCTGAACGGGGCCGTTCCTCCAGGAGAGGTCTGGACACCGACAGATGCAAACTGCGGGACAGATACCTCTGCAACCATGGAGATACCGGATACAAGCGGAAACGAAGAGGACTTCCCTGTGGTTAATCGCAATCTGGATGAGGAAGGAGGATGCGGACTGAGAGGGCTGGAGATAGACCGTGACAGGGACGGAAGTCTGGAAGGCCCGTTCCTGGAGAATGAGGTATTCACCATAGACGACAGAAGATACGTTCCGAAGATAAGTTCATACGACCAGGCGAGGCTGGTATTTGCAGGAAGCAGAAAAGTAGAGCTAGTAAACTACAGGAAGTCACTGGAGGAGGTCGAAGGCGGAGGAAAAGCCGCAAGAACAGGATTCGAGGAGGTAAGAAGCGAACAGGACATACGGTTCATGGCAGCGTTGCTATACTGGCTTGCGGAGGACCAAAACAGTTTCAACGGGGAGACATCAGGTTCAACCGTATCCACACAGGTAATCGGCGGTATAGACAACGGTGTATTTATGCCGTACAAGCTTGATCTGAGGTGGAGTGAGTGAGACAGGGACAGATGCTTCTCATAACATCCGTGGTTATAAGCCTCATAATGCTGAGTACAGGAGCAGCAATAGCCGGTCTAGGAGACCAAAACTACAGATACATGGATGAAGCATACACCTCGGAGATGCTGAAAGACGAGGCATCAAACGTAGACATGAGGTTCCAGCAGGAGAGAAAAAACTTCAGAAAGATGGTCAAGAGTCTTGACAGCTACAACACAGAGGTAATCTACTGGGGTCAGGAGAGATGTTTCAACGTCACACTGAGGTCTTCGTCCTCAAGAGTAAATCTTAACTGTATATCATAGCTAGAACTTCCGGACAAAATCTATTTCATCCTCTTCAAGCTCCAGCTGCTCGCCGAGTTCCTCGTGTTCCTCCATAAGGCGGGATATGAACG
This sequence comes from uncultured euryarchaeote, assembly GCA_937132175.1. Taxonomy (GTDB): domain Archaea; phylum Nanohalarchaeota; class Nanosalinia; order Nanosalinales; family Nanosalinaceae; genus Nanosalina. The sequence goes on along the minus strand of CAKZNU010000075.1, from coordinate 1,486 downwards.
GCAAGGTCTTTACAGCCTCTCTTCCAGAGATATGGAGCTTTTCACCTATCTTAGAGGTTACAGCATCCATTCTCTTTCTCGAAGCCTTTGATGAACCCATCTGCCTGATCTTTGAGGGATACTGATACTTGGTGTAGCCCCCGTACTTCTCCTCCTTGCTCAGAGCAACACCGACCGTCGAGAACTTGTAGAGATACTTCAGGAGCTTCCAGTTCTGGCTTCTCCGGATGCGGCCGTTGAACAGATCCGCCCTGGAAACGTAGTCGTATGCCTGCTCGACGTCTTCGCCTCTGGTGTACTCACGGGGAACGTTTTCCCGCACCCACTCCAGAAAGGTTCCTGGATCCTCATCCAGGTTATCTGTCGCTCGCTCTGCGTTCTCCGGGTTCATCGTCTTGAACACCACTTTCAGGGCCTGGAATATATCCTGGTTGCTGTCCCTGCCTGAAACGTTTTCTATGTCCTCCTTCGTAACTTCCTGCTGTCCTCTGGCTATGGCCTCCAGATCATTTATCGCGGAACGCATCTGACCCCCTGCCTGACGTGCCACGCGTTTCATGGAACCGTCCTCGTAATCTATACCTTCATTTTCCAGTATCTCCCTGAGATGTGCTGCAATGGAGTTGGTATGTACCGAGTCAAGCTTTATCGTCTTCGCCCTGTTCCTCAGTGTCTTTATCTTCGTGTCGTAGGCGTCGTTAGCTGTCATAACCAGAGGAAAACGGGTCTCATCAACGATCTCCACAAGCTCCCGGGTGCCTCCCCGGTCACCGCCTCCCATGCCGTCTACCTCATCAACCAGAATAATTTTTTCCCCGCCGTAGAAAGACGCCTGACGTGTAGCCTCTTTCAGCTCGGACTTGAGCTTTGACTTCGTCCTGACGTCCGATGCATTAGTCTCAACCAGCTCGTACCCGAGGTCATTTGCCAGGGCCTCGACAAGTGAGGTCTTACCTGTACCTGCCTGCCCGTGAAGCAGGACAGGCTTGTCTCCCTGATTCCAGTCCTGTGCCCATTCACGGAGCTCCTTCTTCTGGTTCGAGGCACCTCTGTACTCATCGAGGGACTCCGGACGGTACTTCTGGACCCACATCAGCTACTCCCCTCCAGGAATCCCTTTATCTCATCAACGGCTTCTCCGAAGCCATCAACATGTGGGAAGTCTGCATGGTTGTTCTGCGGAGTCTCTGGAACCAGTACCGCCATTGATTCCCCGTTTTCTCTCCTTTCCCAGATTTTTTCTGCTCTGTTTGGACTGTCATCTGCGTAGACGTCTGCGTCGAGGCCTAGCTTGTCCGAGGTGAACACTATATCATCTCTGGAAATATACTCGCCGAAGTCCTCCATCAGTCTCTCGGTTATTGCTTCCTCGACGTCTAGATGAGAAAAACGGTCGGTTCTGCTGGTCGCGATCGTCAGATCGATATCTTCACTCTGGCTCAGGTACTTCAGTCCTTCCGTTGCTCCAGGAACCTCTCGAGGAGAC
>CAKZNU010000074.1 GCA_937132175.1 uncultured euryarchaeote | reverse complement strand
CCGGCCCTGCAGGCAAGATTAGAGACAGATAATGGAACAGAGACTGCTGTCGCAGCGGCAGAGTCCGAAAACCTCAATCCATCGAGAACGGAGAAGAGGCTTCAGAGATTGACCGGAGAGGACCTGAATCAGAAAGAGATGGATGAGCGGCTGCGGAAGCGTGATGAATCTGGCTCTCTGCATAAAGGTCCTGTCCAGACCGCGGTAAGTCTGGCCTTCAGTGATTTGAATCAGCAGGCTTCGCATAGATTTCCTCTCCCGGTAGCGACGATAGTCGGGGGCGGGAAGGATCCGGGAAAGACCTCGTTCAGAGAGTTTATCGTCTTTCCTGTGGAGGCAGAGAGTATACCGGAAGCAGTAAGAACCAACGCAGAGATATACAGAGAGATGAGGGACAGAAACAGGAGAAAGATCAGGGGCATGAACGGCAAAGGATCACTTATTACCTCTATGGACGATGAGGAGACCCTGAGATCCCTTAAAAAGATAGCTGGCTCACACAACGCAGCACTTGGGGTAAACGTATCCGGCGGCGATCTTCACAAGGATGGGTCTTACAGGGTTGACTCTCTCCGTACAGAGCACAGTCCCTCAGAACACCTGGAGTTTATGGAGAGGATGATAGATGTCTTCGACCTCAGCTATGTACAGGACCCGTTTGCCCATAATGACTTTAGGAAACATGCACAGCTCTCTAACTCAACAGATGCTACAATTGCCGGAGGAAAACTGTTCCGTTCAAGTCAGGAAAGGATAGAAAGAGGCATAGAAAACGGTGCCTGTACCTCAGCCGTAATCACCCCGTCAGATGCAGGGACAGTTACCTCTGTGAAGGAAGCGTATGAGACAGCCAGAGACGGAGGATACACACCGGTCTTTTCCCATGGACATAGCTTGCCAGGGCCAGGTGCCGTCTCTACAGCCCTGAGATACGGCTTCCCTGTTATCAAGACAGGCGTGGCGGGTTCAGGCGCCGATACCCTCAACAGGTTAAGCTGCATGTGGAGAGACACAGAGGAGCCGTCCCTTGCGTCGCCAGAGATAGACTCGAACTGAGATCTCATCGCCCCGGATTCCAGTGGTATTTAATACTTGGCGGGGGATAGACGGATATGAACAGTGGAAAAGCCCCGAGGGCTGAATACGAGGTTTTTGAACAATGAGCGATGACGAAGAACTACTGGTAGATAGAGAAAGATACCTCAAAAACGGAGTCCATATTGGAACACAGTCACAGAACTCTGACATGGAGGAGTATATCTTCCACGTCAAGAAAAACGGTCTGGCTATACTTAACCTTGATCAGACCGACGCATACATCAGATCAGTGGCGGAGCTTCTAGCTGACCACAGCCCTGAAGACATACTCGTTGTCGGAAGGAAAAACGAGGCATACAGGCCGATCAAAACCTTCTCGGACGTTCTCGGAGTTGAAACGGTGAACGGCCGTTTCATGCCTGGCACACTAACAAATCCAAGGTCTGACAGCTTCACGGAGCCGGAGATAATCCTGGTTACTGATCCGGAGGAAGACGCACAGGCCATAAAGGAGGCCTCGGATGCAAACATTCCTGTAGTAGCTATTGCAGACTCTGAGAACAGCCTCGAAGGAGTTGACTACGTTATTCCTGCGAACAACAAAGGAGAGAAAGCTCTTGGGATGGTTTTCTATCTTCTTGCGGACAGGATACTGGCACAGGACGGAGAGGACCTGGATCTTGGATTCGCTGACTTCGTCACCAAGGATCTCGAGCCAGAGGAAGAAGGAGCAGAGGCATAAGGCCGTCCATATCCCAACTATTTTTTAAGTCAAACTTCAATTCGTACTTGGGGTCTGTATATGTT
>CAKZNU010000073.1 GCA_937132175.1 uncultured euryarchaeote | reverse complement strand
ATGGGATCACCGCTAAAACAACAGAGAAGAGGAAAGGGCTCGCCGAACTATCAGTCCGAGAGAGATGGACAGGGCGAGGTAGAACACAGAAACGCAGAGCTGAGGGCGAGAGTACAGGATATACAGCACGATCCTTCACGATCCGCACCTGTGGCTCTAGTTGAGTACGAGGACGGCGTCCAGAGACATATCCTGGCGCCTGAAAACCTTGCGGTAGGAGATGAGATAGAGCTCGGTGCCCAGGCAGAGATCAAGGAGGGAAACACTCTTCCACTGGGCGAGATTCCGGAAGGAGTTCCTATACATAATATTGAGACACAGCCGAACGATGGAGGAAAGCTTGTGAGAAGCTCAGGTACGTACGCCTTCGTGGTTACACAGGAGGAAGACGGCACAAGGATTAGACTACCGAGCAAGGAGTTCAAGAAGCTTTCCACAAAGTGCCGTGCTACGGTCGGAAAGGTTGCCGCGGGCGGAAGAAAGGACAAGCCTTTCGTCAAGGCAGGAAACAAGTCCAAGGCAATGAAGGCCAAGGGCCTGAAGTATCCGAAGGTCTCCGCCGTTGCGATGAACGCGGTAGATCACCCATTCGGTGGATCAGCAAAGCCAGGAATGCCTAAGACAACCTCCAAAGACGCTTCACCAGGAAGCAAGGTAGGAAATATCGGTGCGTCCCAGGGAGGAAACAGCGAGGAATAAACCATGTCAGATGACTTTACCTACAGAGGAAAGACGGTCGAAGAACTACAGGAAATGAACCTTGAACAGTTCTCGGAGCTCCTAAACTCCGATGCCAGAAGAAAGATCCGCAGAGGCCTCAACGACGGAGAAAAGAAACTTCTGAACGACCTTGAGGAATCCGGATCTGCACAGACTCACGAAAGAGATATGATCGTGGTGCCTTCTATGATAGATACTACTGTCGAGGTATACAACGGACAGAGGTTTGTGGAGGTTGATATAGAGCCCGAGATGCTTGGACACAAGCTTGGAGAACTCGCCAAAACCCGGAAGAAGGTTGAACACAGTGCGCCTGGACTTGGAGCAACCAGATCCAGCCAGCACGTACCTCTCAAGTGATATCTATGGAAGCAAAGGCTGTTGGAAAAAACCTGCCGATCTCATGGAAGGACTGTACCGAGATCGGCCGCTTTATCGACGGCGAAAGCCTGGACAAGGCAGAGCACAAGCTTGAAAAGGTCATCGAGAAAGAGATCGCGGTACCTTACACGAAGTATGACTCCGATGCCGGTCACAAGAGCGGGCACGGAGACTCCGGAGGCTACCCGGTCAAGGCTTCAGAAGAGATGCTTGATCTCGTGAGACAGGCAAGAAGCAACGCAAAAAATCAGGGAATGAATCCGAACGCTCTGGAGGTATCAAACGTTGTCACGAACCAGGGCAGAGAGGTTGCTACACCCTCCAGACACCGCGGCAGAACAAACAAGGCCGCACACGTCAAGCTTTTCGTATCGGAGTAAACAGATGAAAGATGCTACACGAAACACGGTGAAGAGATAATGAAAGAAAAACAGTTTATACAGAAAGGAGCCAGGAAGGTCAGGCTGGACGAGTACCTCGAGGACGAACTTGAGGGAGCTGGTTACAGCCACTGTGACATAGTCAGGACGCCTACAAGCACGAAGCTGGTTGTCTACGCACAGCGTCCGGGCCTTGTCATTGGCCGTGGAGGCTCACGCATCAAGGAACTGACCTCGGACCTGGAGGAAGACTTCGATCTGGAGAATCCACAGGTCGAGGTCAACGAGATCGAGGACGGAGACGCAAATGCAGAGGTAGTTGCGAAAAGCATCGCTGACTGGCTGGAGAAGGGAGGACACGCCAAACGTGTCGGCTACACATACCTCAGGAGAATGAAGGAGGCAGGAGTAATCGGCGCAGAGCTCGAGATTACCGGAAAACTCTCCGGAAACCGTGGACGTACAGAGAAGTTTTCCTACGGATACGTCAAGAGATGCGGCAATACTTCGGAACAGAACGTCTCCAGCGCATACGAGCTGGCAAGAACCAAGCCAGGCGCGATTGGAGTAAAGGTAAGGATCATGAAGTCCTTACCAGAGTTCCAGCACAGGAAGGTGGATGTAGAGGAAGAGATCTTCCACCAGACCGTAGGCGGCGAAGAAGCAGAGGAAAAGTCAAGCCGTATCGAGGAACTCATCCAGGAGGCGGACAACATGACATCTTCAGAGCTTGAGAGAGCGATGGAGGATGCATCAGAACTGGAGACCTCGGATATCGAGAAGTCCGAGATCAGAGACGCCTTTGAATCCATGGACGAGGAAGATCCTGAAGACGACCTCGAGGAAACAGAGGAAAAGGTAGAGGAGATCGAAGACGAGGTAGAAGATGAAGAGGTAAAGGAGGAACTCGAGGAGGTAGAGGAAGAGATCAAGGACGCAGAAGCTGAGCCTGAGACCTCTGACTATGAGGAGATCGTATCAGGAACCATCAGCGACGCCAAGGAAAAGATCGAGAGCCTTGATGATCCGGACTACGGGGCAATCCTCCAGGCAGAACAGGCAGACAAAAACCGTACAACCTTCATCGACTGGCTAGAGTCTAGGGTCGAGTGATTGCCGTGACAAGAATGGATCCACAGGAACTCAGGGACATGTCGGAGCAGGAACTCACAAACCAGATGAACGACCTTCAGAAGGAGCTGGTTAAACAGAGAGGCCAGATCGAGGTAGGAGGCTTCGCAGAGAGTCCTGGGGAGATAGACGACATGAGGAAAAACATCGCCCGGATTAAAACAGTTTTAAACGAAAAAGACAACAGTTAAACAGTTGCTAGCATGTCAGATATCAATCCGAATCAAGGAATCGAAGACGAACTTAACATCTCTGATTCTCTGGCGAGAGCCGAGCAGAAAATCACGGTCAAGACAGACTCCCGTAGCTACAACAAGGAGATGACTGTTGTTGAGGGACTCGGAGACGATATAGATCTTGACGAGCTTTCCTCCGCTCTCAAGTCCAAGCTTGCATGTGGCGGAACAGCCAAGGATGGACACATCGAGCTTCAGGGAGACCACAAACACAGGATTCAGGAAGCTCTGGAAGACGAGGGCTTCGACAGAACCAACATAGAAGTCAAGTAAGACATGGAAGAAGAATTCTTCCGCAGAGACTCCAAGGCCGTTGCAAAAGATCTTCTGGGAACCAGGATCAGAATAGAAGGTCTTGAGGCCGAGATCACGGAAACCGAGGCATATATGGAGGATGATCCTGCCTCACATGCCCACGGCGGAAAAACGGAGAGAACCCGGATAATGTATGAGTCCACAGGCAGGATCTACGTATACCTGTGTTACGGTATCCATCACCTTCTGAACATCACCACGAATCCGGATTCTGCAGGATGCGTGCTGATAAGGGCTGCAAAGCCTCTGGAAGGCCTGGAAAAGATGAGGCAGAGAAGAGATATAGAGGACGAAACCAACCTTCTGAACGGTCCCGGCAAACTATGTGAAGCCTTCGGGGTAGACAAAGACCTCAACGGAAGCAGTTACAGATCACTCGGCCTCGAGAAATCAAGGTCTCCGAAGTACGAAACGTCCGGCAGAATCGGCATATCCAAAGCTCAGGACAGACAGCTCAGATTCTACGTACCCGGAAGCAAGTACCTCTCCAGATAGCCGTTTCCCTTGGGACGTCTCGATGCAGAGGTGTTTCCCCCGTACATCTATACCCCTTTTTAAGCTTTGGAGGTCCTGATGTATCTACAGATCAGGAGTTGAGTCCCGCTGGAAGTCGGTACAGAACCGATACTTCCGGCTGGTGAAGGAAAAACCAGATACTAGAGAGGACGGCTTATTCCTTGACCTGCGGCTTCTAGCGGATACACACCTGAGGTGAATCAAGCCTTGACAACAGAATCAGACACTGAAACAGAGTACCCGATCAGGGGAGGAATCTTTGTCGGAAGAGTTACAAGTAACAGTATGGACAAGTCTGCCACCGTCAGGTGGGAGCACGCGGAAAAGATTCCGAAGTTCGAGAGATACGAGAGAAGGAACACAAAGATATCTGCACACGTACCTGAAGACATAGAGCTTGAGGAAGGCGACGAGGTCCGGGTCGGAGAGACAAGACCCATCTCAAAAACCAAGAGCCACGTCGTGATGGAAGTACTGGAGGATGACTGAGAGATGAAGCCTATAGGTTCAAACATTACCAGAACACTTGATAAGGGAGCAGAGCTTGTCTGTGCCGATAACTCAGGAGCACAGAAACTTGAGATAATCAACGTCAAATCAAGACAGGGCAGAAGAGGAAGAAGAGAATCCGCAGGCGTAGGAGACACCGTAGTTGTAAAGATACTTAGAGGAGACGAAGAGGTCAAACACCAGGTCTTCGATGCCGTTATTGTCAGACAGAGAAAGGAGTTCCAGAGGCCAAGCGGGCTCAGGGTAAAGTTTGAGGACAACGCCGCAGTCCTTATGGAGGAAGGCGGACTGCCCAAGGGATCCGTTACGAAGGGACCTATCGCAAAGGAGGTCGTCCAGAGGTTCAGCCCGGTCGGAAAAATTGCGTCAAAGGTTGTGTAGGTGAATAAGAAATGAGTGATACAGAAAACTGGAGCAGGACATGGAAGTCAAGTACGGACCCACAGAAACAGAGGAAGTACCGTGAAAACGCTCCACAGCATGTAAAGGATAACTTCATATCAGCAAACCTCTCGCACGTCCTCAGGGACGAGCTAGGAACCCGAAACATGGGTATCAGGACAGGTGACCGTGTCAGGGTTATGAGAGGCGATAGATCAGGCGCAGAAGGAATCGTAAACCGTGTTGACAGACAGGATCAGAAGGTGTACATAGACGGAGTAGAGGAGGAATCAGTTGATGGAACACAGAGACAGCTGCCTCTGAGACCGTCAAACCTCCAGATTCAGAGCCTCAACCTTGATGACGGTGAGAGACTGGAGAAGTTCAACGAGGTAGAGGACGTCGAGGAGATCAAGGTCTCCGACGAAGAGGTAGAGGAAGCCCTAGAGGAAGACGAGGAAGAAGAGATGATGAACCAGCTGCAGGGCGGCGGAGAGTCCGGAGCACACGAACAGTTCGAGGAAGACGAAGAATCCCAGGATGAATCGGAAGACGAATCCTCGGAAGAGGAATCATCCGAAGACGAAGCGTCAGATGAGCCAGAGGAAGACAAAGGCGACTCGGAATCCTCGAACGATCCCTCGAAGGTCGTCTCCGGCACCGTAGCAGATGCAAAAGAAAGCATTCAGGAAGCGCAGGACATCGACTACGAGGCCGTACTTGAGGCCGAGAAGGAAGGAAAGGACAGGAAAACACTGAAGGAGTTTATCGAAGGTAAGATGGAGGATTAAACAATGACACACCAGAAGAAGCTTTCGGCACCGAACCATTACCCGGTTACGGAACAGGAGCAAAAGTACGTCTCCACAACGGAAGGATCAAGGTCGACGGAGACATCTGTACCGGCAGTACTTTTCCTGAGGGACGTGGTTGAGTACGCCGATACAAAGAAGGAGGCAAAAAAGATAGTCAGGAACGGAGACTTACTCAGGAACGGGGAACCCGTAAAAGATATCAGGGAAGGCCTCGGAGAGCTCGATGTCGTAGAGCTTCCTCCCGCAGAAGAATCCTACAGAGTCATGAGAAACGCCGGGCGCATGGAGTTCGTCCGCACAGAGAACACAGAGACGGTTGCGAAGATTACAGGGAAGGATAAACAGGGCGAAAGACTTCTCTACCGTCTTCACAACGGCGAAAACTACAGCACCAGAGACGACTTCCAGACCGGAAACACCCTGGTCTTCGACGAAGGCGTCGAGGAGATAGAGCTTGAGGAAGGTGCCGAAGTTATAATCAGAAAAGGCAGTCACGCCGGAGACAGAGCAACAGTCAAGGAAGTCACGGAGAGAGGAATGAATCCGGATACAGCTCTGGTTGAGGCAGATGAGGAGTTCGAGACACAGCTTGAAAATCTTGTAGCAGTTACAGGAACGGAGCTGGAGTGATAAATATGAATGAGATGAAGGAGACATACGTAGCGAAGGTCGTAGTCAACATAGGAACCGGAGAGGTAGGAGATGAGGTACAGAAGGCAAAGACTCTTATCCGGAAGCTTACCGACAGCACACCTGTCGAAACCGAGTCAGGCTCCGATGCTAAGACTTTCGGCAAGAGAGCCGGTCTAAACCTTGGTGTCATGACGACTCTGCGAGGTGAAGAGGCCAGAGAGTTCCTGGAAGAAGTGAAGCCTGCAATAGAAAACGGTATCTCTCAAGACTCATTCGACGGCAACGGAAACTTCTCATTTGGAATATCAGAGTACATCGATGTTCCGGGAATCGAGTACGACGCCGACATCGGCATGCGTGGCTTCGAGGCCGCAGTAAAGCTTGAGCGCCCTGGCTACAGGACGAAGAAGAGAGATCACAAGCCAAGGGAGATCGGTGACAGCCACAGGATCGATGACGATGAGGCCAGAGAGTTCGTCCGGGAAGAGCTGGACATAGAGGTGACAGAGTAATGGGATACGAAGACGTACTTGAACAGATCGACCATAAGGAAGGTAAGAGAAAGAAGTTTGAGAAACACAATACTCCGAAGGACAGGGACAACGCAAAGTCCGATAAGGAGTGCAGGAGATGCGGCAGAACAGGCCGAGGAGTAATCTCGAAGTACGGCCTCAACTACTGCAGACAGTGCTTCAGAGAAATCGCGGAAAAACTAGGATTCGAACAGCTCAGCTGAGGTAGACAAAAGATGAGATATACAACAGAAGGTGGTAAGGTATGACGCAGGACGTACTGAGTGACGCCATGTCCTCGATAAACAACGCAGTGAGAGCAGGCAACGACTACGCCAGGATCTCACCGACGAGCAACCTGGTGAAAAACGTCCTCATTGAATTACAGCAGGAAGGATACATCGGCGTCTTCGAGCTCATTGAGGACGGCGAGGGAAACGAGTTCAAGGTCGAGGTAACGGAAAGAATCAACGAATGCCAGTCGATCAAGCCAAGGTTCTCGATGACGAACGATGAGTACGCAAAGTGGGCAAGAAGATATCTTCCTGCCAGAGACTTCGGCGAGCTCATCGTTACAACGCCTCAGGGTGTAATGACCCATAAAGAGGCACGTGAAAAACAGATAGGTGGAAAACTACTGGGATACGTCTACTGAGGGACAAGAATGAATATACAGACAGAGATACCGGAAGGCATAGAAGCCAGCTACGACGGCTCAGAGCTCCACCTGTCCGAGGGCTCGGAAACGGTCACCAAGAAGATGGATCACGCCCTCGTAGACGTCGAGACATCGGAGGACAATGTAACCTTCTCGACGGATTCAGACAAGAAAGACGTCAAAAGTATACTGAAGACGTTCCGCAGCCACACCGAAAACATGGTTGAAGGACTTGAGGACGAACACGTCTACAGACTAAAGGGCGTCTACGCACACTTCCCGATGGACATCAAAACCGAGGACGGAAGTCTGAAGGTCGAGAACTTTATGGGCGAGAGAAACCCCAGAGAAGCAGAGATCATGGAAGACGTCGAGGTAGAGGTAGATGGAGAAGATGTCACGGTCCGTGGCAGCGACAAGGAAAAGGTTGCACAGACCGCGGCAAGAATCGAGTCCCTATCAGAGAAAGGCAACAGGGATCCAAGAACCTTCCAAGACGGAATCTACATCACGGAGGCAGAGGAATAATGAGTTTTGACAGAGAAGAATCAAGCAAGAGAAAAAACGTACCCGAGTCCTGGAGAAGTCCCACAGGAACACACTCGAAGTCAAGAAGAAATGAGAAAGGCGCTGTACCGAAACCAGAGCCAGGATACAGAACGGCCAAGGATCGAAGAAACATGCATCCATCCGGACTCGAGGAGGTACAGGTTCATAACCCCTCGGACCTAGAAGACGTGAACGAAGACGAGGCCGCAAGGATTGGTTCGACGGTTGGAGGCAGAAAGAAGGAAGAGATCGTCCAGAAGGCGGATGAAAAGGATATACACGTACTTAACAGAGGTGAGTACTGATGTCAGATCTAAAGTCACAGAAAAGGATCGCAGCCGATGTACTCGGCGTAGGAGAGGACAGGGTCTGGATAGATCCTGAAGAAACCGACAAGGTCGGAGACGCCATAACAAGACAGGACATCAGAAACCTGGTTGAAGGCGGAACAATACAGAAAAGAGACGAGGAAGGTACTTCCCGATCCAGAGCAAGAGAAAAGAGAACACAGAAAGCCAAGGGCCGGAGGAAAGGCCAGGGAAGCAGAAAAGGTACGAAAACTGCCAGAAAGTCCGAGAAGGACGAATGGATGGAGAAGATTCGTGCCCTGAGATCCCGTCTCAAACAGATGAAAGAGGACGGAGACGTAACACAGAAACAGTACAGAACCCTCTACGACAAGGCCAAGGGAGGCTTCTTCAGAAACACTAGCCACCTCGAAAACTTTGTCGAGGAGGAGATGGAGTGATTTACAGATGACAGAAAGCATAAACACAGAGATGCCTTTCCACAGAAGAAAGGATCAGAAGACTGACTACGAGCAGAGGCTGGACCTCGTTAAGTCCGGCAAGCCGAGACTCGTCGTCAGAACATCCAACAGAAACACACGCGTACATATCTCCAGTTACAGCCCGGAAGGAGACGAGAACGAGGCACAGACGATAAGCAAGGAGCTTGAGGAACACGGATGGGAACACAATACCGGCAACATTCCCGCTGCCTACCTAACAGGATTCCTAGCCGGCTCCAAGGCAAAACATGGAGAGGCTATACTTGATCTCGGTCTCAGGAAAGACAAGAGAGGAGGAAGAGTTTTTGCAGCAGTTCAGGGTGCCAGAGACGCAGGCCTCGAGGTTCCCGCAGGAGAAGATGCCATACCTGATGAGTCCAGAATGGTTGGAGAACATATCGAGGAGATGACCGGTAAAAACGTTCCGGAAGACGTAGAAGATGTGAAAGAAAACATTGAGGGTGCTTACCAGTGACAGAACAACAGACTGAGGAAGAAGAGATCTGGAACCCGAAGACCAAGCTCGGAAAGATGGTGGCCAGAGAACAGATTACAGGCATAGTTGAGGCTCTTGACCATGACAGAGAGATCATGGAGCCTGAGATCGTAGACCAGCTTGTGGACCTCGATGAAGAGGTCGTTTTGATCGGAGGCACCCCTGGAAAGGGCGGAGGCAAGTCCCGAACCGTCTCCAAGAGAACCGTCCGTATGCATAAGTCCGGTGCGAGATACAACTCCAAGGCGATGTCAATCCTCGGAGATAGGAACAATGTAATAGGAATAGGCATGGGAGAGTCAGATGACACCCGTGCAGCCATAGAGGACGCATCCAGAAACGCAAAGCTTAACCTGATCAAGGTCCAGAGAGGAAACGGTTCATGGGAGGATACGGAAAGTACTGACAACTCTATACCGTTCAAGGTTACAGGCAAGTCAGGCTCCGTAGAGGTGGAGCTGAAGCCGGCACCGAAAGGTACAGGTCTGGCAGCAGGAGAGGCCATCACGAAGATGTGTGAACTGGCCGGCATAGAGGACATCTGGGCCAGCACACGTGGTACGACCAGAACCCGTGAAAACGTCGTGAAGGCAGCGTTCAAAGCAATGAAGAAGCTCAACGAGTACAAGAGGAGTAGAGAATGATAGCAGCAGTAAGAGTACGTGGACCGGTAGACGTCGATGAGGACATAGAGAACACTCTTCAGACCCTTGGTCTGGACACCAGAAACCAGGCGGTGATGCTTGAGGAAGAAGACACCACCATGGGAATGCTGAAGAAGGTCAAGGACTACGTAACCTATGGAGAGGTAGATTCAGACGTCCTAGACGCAGAGGAGGGAGAAACGGTAAGTCTCTCACCTCCTTCAGGAGGCTTCGCCGATACCAAGCAAAACACCGGTCAGGGAGGAGCGCTTGGACACAGACAGGATATGGACGAGCTCCTTCGGAGGATGAGGTGAAAAATCATGGTTAACAGAAGATCATCAAAGAACAGGTCAGGAAGCCACGGACACGGAAGCTCCAAGAAGAACAGGGGAGCAGGAAACCGTGGTGGACGAGGCGACGCAGGAAGCGGAAAAAAGGGACAGTCCCAGAAGCTCCAAGAGAACGGGGTTAATGAACTCGGTGAACACGGGTTCACGTCCAGAAAGCCGGAACAGGACGGCATCAACCTGAGAGACATAGACCAGAGAATAGACGAGTTCGTTGAGGAAGGCTGTGCCGAGGAAACCGAGGACGGCTACATCTTCCACGCGGAGGAGGCAGGATACGACAAGATCCTGGGTGGAGGAGAGCTCAGAACCGATATCGAGGTTAGGGCTGAACAGTTCTCGGACTCCGCAGAGACAAAGATTCAGGAATCCGAAGGTCAAGCAGTACAGACAGAGGAATAACTAAATGGTCTCGTTTGTCCAGATCGCAAGCTATCTCCCCAGTATAAGGGAACCGGAGAAGGAACAATCCCTGAAAGAGATGCTGATGTGGACAGGCGTAGTCCTTGTAATCTACTTCGCCCTGGGATCGATCAACGTCAGTGGAGCAAACTCCCAGGCAGTGGAGCAGGCGCTTACTCGTTTGAGAACGTTCCAGACTCTTCTCGGAGCACAGATTGGTTCAGTAATCACTCTGGGGATCGGACCGATAGTTACATCCAGCATCGTACTACAGATGCTTGTAGGATCCGATCTACTTGACTGGAACACTAACTCACAGAAAGGAAAACAGAAGTTCCAGGCAGCACAGAAGGTACTGGCTTACTCCCTGACAGTTATACAGGCATCTGGCTGGGTGGTCACCGGTAACTTCGGCTCACCGGCACAGCTAGGGCCCGGAATAGTACTCTTCCTTACGGCACAGCTTATAGCCGGAGGATGGCTCATAATACTGATGGATGACCTCGTGCAGAAATGGGGCTTCGGCTCCGGAACAGGGCTTTTCATCGCAGCAGGAGTATCCAAAGCCGTATACATAAGCTCGGTATCCCCCCTAACTAGAAACGGTGACATATACTGGAGTACGACCGGAAGCAGTGCACCCGTTGGCGCCCTTTTCAGCTTCCTCAATACCTTAAACCCTCTGGATATGCTGCCTATAATCTCTACGATACTTGTATTTGCAGCCGTTGTGTACATGCAATCGATGAAGGTGGAGATACCCCTGACCTTCGGTGACGTAAGAGGCTTCGGACAGAAATGGCCTCTCAAGTTCCTGTATACCTCAAACATGCCTGTAATACTGATTGCGGCACTGATAACAAACTTCAGGATCCTAGGGTCATCGCTTGCAGGGCAGAACGGATGCTCCATTCTCGGATGCTTCGAGGGAGGGCAGGCAACCTCCGGACTTATCGCGCTCCTGCAGGCTCCGACCAGCACCTTCACCACGTTACTGGAAACCGGCACCATAACCGCAGGAGGCATAGGCCACATACTGTTCTACACCTCGGTCTATGCATTTGGGTCGATAATGTTTTCGATCTTCTGGATGAGGACGTCCGGCCAGGACGCGGACTCCGTAGCTGAACAGATACAGCAGACAGGCATGAAGGTCCCTGGATTCAGGAAGGACAAGCGCGTCATAAAGAAGGTCCTGAACCGTTACATCCCGTCTCTGACAATCCTTTCAGGATTCGCGGTAGGTCTGCTTGCGGCTGTAGCAAACATGACAAGTGCAGCAGGCGGCGGAACCGGAATCCTCCTTACAGTGATGATACTCTACAAGATGTACGAAGAGCTTGCACAGAAACACATGGAAGAGCTCCATCCCGCACTGAAAGACTTCCTCGGGTAGCTCCGCGCCCAGCCACCGGACCGGCTCCAAGTGGCTTAAAGGTATCGGCCACAAAGTAAATCTATGGCAGGTATAAGTGCTTTGCTGAACCCGCTTTTTTCCTCATATGACGTACTGTTTCAGCCTGTACTTGCTCTAGGTCCATACATCTCACTTGCCTTTTTCTCTCTGTGTCTGGCCCTGCTTTTCTCTGTAATCTATTACATCTTCCTTGATATTGAGGAGGCGGACCGCATAAAGGAAAAGATCAGTGAGAGACAGGAACAGATGAAAGAGAGTGATGCGGATCCCGGTGAAAACTGGGATGAGATGAAGGAAACGCTTAAGCTAAACCAAGAGTTCATGATGCTTAACCTCAAGCCGATGCTGGTGACGGTTGTATTTGTCGGACTCTTCTTCCCGTGGCTTGGATCAACGTATTCACCACAGATAGATCTTGAGGAAACCGGTGATGGGCTCTCAGGCCAGCTTACATATGCCGGCAGCTCCGTTCCATTTACCGCGAATACATCCTCCGGAACTCTCCTGATGGAGGAAAGAGAGCTTGAGAAAGGTGATACCATCGAGTTCTCTGGGATAGACTGGGCTCTGAAATCCGTCGATGCAGAGGCCGGCTCCGTGAAGTTTTCCGCACGGTTTGTGAACCTGCCGTTTTCGATACCGCTGGCAGGTACAGCCTTGAACTGGCTGGGGCTTTACTTCCTCATGATAATGCCCTCGACCTACGTGTTCAGGAAAGCTCTCGGCGTCCAGTAGGCTTCGACCGGTTAAAAAACCTCAACAGTATCCTCAACTATGGAAAACTGGTATACGCGGGAGGAATCCGAGACAGACCCTGAGTTCGGCTGCGTGCCTGAAAACAGGTCTCCCGACAAGTTACTTCAGAAGGGAATAATAATTATAGACAAGCCCTTCGGACCTACCAGCAGCCAGGTTACTACCTGGATAAGAGAGGAGCTGAACCTGGATAAGGCAGGACACTTCGGAACACTGGATCCGAACGCAACCGGCGTCCTGCCAATAGGCATAGAGTCAGGCACACGAATGAACAACCTGCTCTCGTCCTCGAGAAAGGAATACGTCTTTCTGGCAGAGCTTGAAGACTCCGTAGACGACGAAGAGATACGTGAGAACCTGCTGTCGATGAAGGGTACGAACAGACAGGTTCCGCCCGAGAAAAGTGCTGTGAAGAGGGAGGAACGTGAAAGAGAGATGTACGAGGCAGAGTTACTTGAGACCAGACAGAAGAAGGTCCTGGGCCGTATAGAGTGTGAAGCCGGCTTCTACGTCCGGGTGATGATCCAGGATCTTGCGGAAAGGCTGGGTACAGGAGGAAAGATGGAGGAACTCAGGAGAACAAGACAGGGATCCATACATGAAAGAGAAACATGTACGGTTCAAGAAGCCGTAGACGCATACCACTTCCACAAGAACGGAAACAGCAGAGAAATAAAGAAGGTTCTTCACCCTATCGAAAGAGCTATAGAGAACACTCCAAAGATAGTGATCAAGGACTCAGCGGTCAACGCTGTGGCCAACGGAGCGGACCTCGGATGTGCCGGAGTATCCAAGCTACAGGGAGGTATCTCTCCCGGAGACCGAGTCGCAGTAACAACCCTCAAAGGAGAGCTTGTCGCAGTTGGACAGGCAGAGATGTCTTCACAGAATATTTACGACGGCGAAGGCACCGCAGTATCCCTCGAGTCCGTCCACATAGACCCGGAGACATACCCGAAGAGATGGAAACAGTAAAAACAGTCTAACTCCATAACGAATGCATGCCTGAAACAGAGGATCCTGTAAACTGGTTTAACGAAAACTTCAGGGAGATGGTAGAAAGATACTCCCTGGATAAGGACTACATGCAGGGATACATGGACCTCCTCGAGACTTTCTGTGACCTGGTTGAGGGAGAAAAGGTTCTTGACGCAGGATGTGGCTGGGGCAGAGACGTAGACTACTTTCAGAGAAACGGGCTTGAGGCAAAGGGCATAGATCTTGCCGGGCAAGCTCTAGCCTTTGCAAGGCAAAACATGCAGGGAGAGTTCATCAGATCCGGCATTAAGGACACAGGCTTAGAGGACGGAAGTTTCCAAGGTATCTGGTGTAACTCGGTTATACATTTTTACCCTGAGGAAGAGATGAAGGAGATTATATCCGAGATCTCGAGAATAACCTCTCCCGGCGGCGTATTCTACCTCAGCTTCAAGCTTACCGAGGACAGCCCGGAGTCATTTATACGTAGAGAGGAGGACGGATCGAGAATCAAGAGGTATCTGGTGACTCGCTCCTTCGCAGAGGAGGCTCTGGAGAGAAACGGCTTCCGGGTTCTGGAAAAGTACTCCGAGGTAAATGAGGAAGGATTCGAGAACCCGGTCTGGAACGTCTTCTGTCGCAGGACCTCTCAGCACTAGACAAACGTGTCCGTAAATATCCCAAAACACTGAACACCCTTTCACGGTATATTCATCCTGGGTTAGACTGAGGCTGTATCGGTCCTTATCCGTGAGCTCGGGCAGGATAAAAAATTTAGCACCAATTCTGATAGGTATGGATCCGGATGACATAGACTTCCTCTTGGAGTCGTACAACGTAAAGGATGAAGTCAGAACGGGCTGGCTTTTCAAGGGAGTAAAGGATCCTGAGTCGGTTGCTTCACACGTCTGGGGTGTAAAGTTTCTCTGTCTTCTGTATGCAGATGAGGAAGACGTTGATGAAGGTAAAGCTGTCAAGATGGCTGTTGTACAGGATCTACCTGAAGCTAAGACAGGAGACCTGGTCTCCGAAAAGCACGCAGATAGATACGAGAGAACTGATGAGAAAAAAGAAGAGCTCGAGAGGGAAGCTATACATGAGCTTCCACCAGAGAATAGATTTGAGGAGGTAATGGAGCTCTGGGAGGAGTATCAGGAAAGAGAAACGAAGACGTCCAGGTTTGTCAAGGACATGGATATGATAGACATGTGTCTACAGGCACTGAAGTATAAGAAGGAGGATCGAAGCGACGGACAGAAGGATTTAGACGAGTTCTTCAGTTACACGGAGCCTAGATTGAATACTGAGACAGGTAGAGAACTCTTTTCCGAAGTGAGGAAAAGGTTTTCTCATGAAGGCTCCGGTTAGGCCATAAAAAATTTCGTCCAGAAACAGGTTTAGAGGCCGAGGTGACTGAGTCTGGCTAAAGGTGCCGCCCTGGAAAGGCGGTGGAGTGTAACGCTCCTCCTGGGTTCAAATCCCAGCCTCGGCGACTTTTCCGCAGCCTTTTATTTTCTGCAGTGTGAGAATGCAATATGGAGATCAGAAAATCACATTTAGCAGTTATCGTTGCAGCCTTGATTTCAGGGAGTTTTCTCGGTGCAATGGTGGCTTATGCCGGATTTGATGCCAGGCTTGACAGTATCGATGTCGAGTCCGAGCCGGTTCTTGTCGAGAAGTCCGCCAACTTCACAAGGTTCAAGACCGTCTTTGAAAACAGCAGGGAGAGTATAGTTTCGGTGACCTCCGAGGCAACCCGTACACAGGGATCAGGGTTTGTCTACGGGGAGGACGGCTATATCGTGACTAACGAGCATGTAGTAGGTAACTCTTCTGATGTCGAGGTGACTTTTCCTGAGGGCTCTCCGCTTGATGCAGAGATTGTAGGTACTTCACCGAACAACGATCTGGCGGTACTCAGGGTCGAGAGAAGAGGCCTTGACCCTCTTGAGCTCGCGGAAGTCTCCTCGGTTTCGGTTGGAGACCCTGTTGTCGCCATCGGCAACCCTTTCGGACTGCGTGGAACCATGACGAAGGGTATAGTGTCACAGAAAGGAAGGCTTTTACCGACACAGACCGGGTTCTCGATTCCCCAGGTTATACAGACCGACGCGGCCATAAACCCTGGAAACTCGGGTGGGCCTCTACTTAACGCCGAAGGAGAAATTGTTGGGGTGAATACGGCTATAGAGAGCAGGACAGGAACTTTCTCGGGAATCGGGTTTGCGATACCTTCAAGCATCGTGAAGAACGTTGTGCCACAGATGATCGAGACCGGAGACGACTTTCGTTATCCCTGGCTGGGTGTATCAGGCCTCAGCGACTTTCCTGAGAGGGCACAACAGATGAACCTCTCCAGCGACGAAGGCTTCCTGGTGCTTGAAACGGTTAAGGACAGTCCGGCGGAGAAAGCCGGCATCAGACCAAGCAACCAGACATACCAGCTTGACGGAAGAAGCACCCGGTACGGAGGAGACGTTGTAGTGGGGCTCGGAGGAGAGCCTGTTTCAGGCATAAACGATATACAGCTTTACCTCCAGACACAGGCAGAAGTCGGTGAGAAGATAAACGTGACCGTGCTGAGAGACGGTGAAAGAAGAGATATTCCTCTTGTCCTGGGTTCAAGAAGTGAAGCCAATCTCAATACCGTAGAATAGCTGCTATCCCACCCAGTTCCTCGAGACGTTCTCCAGCCTCGTGATCCGTATGCATGACCTTCGATTCTCCGCCCATCTGTTCGACCTTCTCTGCAATTTCCGGTCTCTCCCTGTTCATCTCGGAGGTAACGAGCAGCTTCTCGACAGCTCCCTGCCCTGCAAGCTCGTAGACCTTTTCGGCTCCGTACGCTGCCTCCTCTCCTCCACGAAGCTTCTCGGTGAACTCTCTGAAGATCCTTGTCTCCTCTGAGATTCTGGAGTCTTCTACCACTTTTTCAAGTGCACCTCTTTTGATTGCTTCGTTGAGCCCTGTCTTCCCGGTGACGGAGGTATCCTGCATGAAAACCTTTTCCAGAATGCCTTCGGACAGGCTGTTTTTCACCTTGTTCTTTTCGTGGCCTGGTCCGGCTAGCACGATGTAATCGAACTCCGATCCCGCCCTCTGTATGTATTCTTGGACCTGGCTGTAGAAGTCTTCACCGGATTCCTGATCGCTGTAAAGCTTTCCGGGAATGTTTACCTCGATGGAGGAAAGATCCTCGATACCGGTTTCACGTACAACGTAGAAATCTACCCCTCCTTTCTCCACCAGGCAGAAAAGCACTTGATACTGCCTGTGTGACTCCGCCTCCTGAAGCTTCTCCCGTTCTCCTTCCGTAAACTCCTTTCTTATCTCTACCTCGTCTCCATCCTCAAGATTGAAGGTGTGATAACCCATCTCAACGTCTTCATCTCCCTTTTTTATCTCGCCGGTTACCCGGAGACGATCCTCCTGGTACTCCGTTTTCTCTGCCTCTACAGTCAGTATACAGGATTTCTTCTCTCTTCCGTCGAGCTTTGTTCTCCTCGTTCTCTTTCTCAGACGTTCCCCGCCTTTGATTATGTCCTTCAGGTACCAGAGGTCGTCCCTACTCTCTATATCTATCTTGACGTATCCCTCGTCTCTGTCTGATCTAAGTATATCCACGGCTGCGATCTTCCTGCGTACAAATAAAAACCTGCGAAGACCAAAGTAACCTTAGATGGCAGAAAGCTTTGGCGTGGTAGCGGCGGTAGGCCTGACCTTTTTCGGCCTGATGCTGATAGCAGCCCAGGCCGGAGGCGTCGTGTTCGGGCTTGTGGGTGGGTCAGAGCCCGCCGAGATGTCACATTTCTCAAGAAACCTTGGAGGGGTTGGGGACCCGAAACCACGTATACCAAACCGCTGTCTCGGTGACTTCAGCGTGAGCGAGGCACAGGAACCTGTAAACGTATTCTCCCGCAGGGATGTATCCGTGAAGAAGTCCCTCACGTCCGGAGACTCGCTCAGTTTTTCCTACAACGCTACCGATCCTTCCGCGGCAAACTTCTCCTTTGACGTACTTGGAAAGGAAGGAGATGGAAAGCTATACATAGAGGTAAACGGAGAAAGGGTATTTGAACAGGATCTGGTCTCGGGCGGCTCCGAGAACATACAGATTGAGGACGGTCTCAAGCCTGGTAACAACAGCTTCAGGATAGGCACGACCTCCGGAGGTATAGCCTCAGAGACGACTTACCGCCTGGAAGACCTTGAGGTATCTGTGACGGACAGATCAGAAGGACTGTTCACTGATAGGTTCCGTATGTACGACTATGAGCTTCAGAACGGAGGCTTTATCGGTGCGAACCTGTCTTACAGACTCCCGATAGATACAGCGGTGCCTACGGAGCCTCTGGAGGTCTCCGTTAATGACAAAACAATCTTCAGCTCAAGGTCCGCCAGATCCAGACAGAGCATCGAGATAGAGAGGTCGGAAACCGATCTGGTGCCGGCTTCGAATACCGTTACCTTCGAGACAGAGTCCGAAGCCGAATACAGGGTTGAGGACGCAGAGATAACAGTAAGATACGTTGCACAGACGGAGCCTACCGTTACACAGAGACAGTTCGATCTCACTCAGGACCAGCTTTCATATGCGGAAAGAGGAGATACATCGGAGGAGATGAGGTTTGACTACCAGCTTGTAACCGGAAACCCTAATCTCAAGGTGGAGCTCAACGACTTTAACACAACGATCTCGCCTACAAACGGGGAAAATACTGTAGATGTACCTTCGGACGCCCTCGAGAGCTCGAACACGTTTAGAGTTCAGGGACAGGGTTCTTACAGCATCGTGAATCTGCGTCTGGTCTCGGAGGAAGATAGCTCATGAGTGCAAGAGGATGGGGTGTCGCACTGTTGCTCTCGCCTGTAACGCTGGGTCTCTCTGTTACCGTTTATTTTTATCTCTGGTTTCTGATGAAAGTCGGAAAATACTACATCAGGGCGATGTCCTTCATTATAAAAGCGGTTATCGGTCTGGTTCTTCTACCTTTTAAGCTGGCGTACGACTTCTTCGGTAGAAGCTTTGGCCTAGTTCAGCATGTGTTTCATGAGGGAGTCGGAAACCTGAGGAAGGGTAAGGAGAAGTCGGGTATATCTCGGCTGTTGAACTGCAAGCTTAGATATGTCCCTGTAGCGCTGTTAGTCCTGTACTTCATTGACTACCAGTCGCTTCTGTTCAGTATCCTGGAGTCTCCTGCTACGGTTTATACGTTAGGATTCTGGATAGAGTTCCTGTTCAAGTTCGTGTTTATCGCAGCGCCTTTCGCGGCTGTTATAGTTGTTTCTGCAGCCTCAAGCAAGATCCTTGGCGGAGAGGCAGCAGGTGAAGCCCAGGCAGCAGCTGCAGGACCTAACGCTATAGAGCAGGCGACCGCAGGAGTTCAGTCTGTGAGAGAGGCCAAGGAAACAGTGGACTCGTTCAACGAACTGAATGAAACTGTAGCCGAAGCCGAGGAGCTTGAGGGTCTCGGCGGGCTCTTAGAAGGATCTGCACCGGCTCTCGAAAGCCTGGCTGCTGGAGGCGGGGCATCCGTTTTTGGGGCCTTGCTGGGTGCCTGGCTATATTACACTTTTATTGCAGCAATTATTTCAGGTGTACTGGTGGCGGCGACACTGTTCTTTGTTTCCCAGTTCATTCCTCTTTTCGCCGCCCCTGTGCTCGGAGCCTTCGGCGTAGGAAACGCATATCTGCAGTGGGCAGGAACTGCCTCAACAAATATTATTGGACCACAGCTTGAGAACTCGCTTGAGGTACCTACGAG
>CAKZNU010000072.1 GCA_937132175.1 uncultured euryarchaeote | reverse complement strand
AGCAAAAACCTTGCCGGCGAATAGATCCATGGATTATACCGCGGTAGACCTGAGGAATCTCTTTACGGACTTTGTGTAGTCTTCAAAGCTTGAGACTACTGCATGCTCATCCGGCTCATGTGAGTTATACGCCTCGGGGCCGAAGACGACCGCAGGTATCCCTGCACGGGAGAAATGCTTCATATCGCTTGCCGGCTCCTTCCGGGTTACCTCAGGTTCGAAGCCAACCTCCTCACAGCAGGTTTTCAGCCCCTGTACATAGTCGTCTTCGGGATCTGTCTCAAGCATCGGGTCCCACGAGAACTCTGATACCTCGATACCTTCTACCGACTCCAGTTCATCCCGGATCTCGTCCGGCGGAAACTCCTCGGACCATCTTATATCTAGCTTCATCCTGGCATGGTCAGCGACCTTGTTGGAGACATCCCCGGCTTCTATGCTACCTAGGTTTACGGTTGTACTCCAGGTCTTTTCCGAGTTGTCCGGGAACATGGGCTTGACATCTTCCCTGTAGATACGCATGATTTTTTCCGCAGCATTTATGCCTTTCCAGGGCTTTGAGGCGTGTGCACTGCGTCCCTCAACCTCTAGAGTAGCTTTTACCAGGCCTTTCTGCTCCACAACTATATCCATGTAGTTGGAGGTGTTGTTCGGCTCTGCACTTATCGCGAACCCTGCGTCAAAGCCGACCTCCTCAATCATGTAACGGGCACCGTTAAACCCGCCTTTCTCCTCATCGCTGACAAGCATTAATGCCACGTCTGGAGCCTCTTCCCGCATGTCCTTCATCACCTTCATTAGAGATGCTACACCGGATTTCATGTCGCCGGTGCCACGGCCATAGATCCTGTCCTCGTCCGTCTCGGGATCAAACATCTCTGCTTCCGCGGGCACAACATCCACGTGGCCATGCAGAAGAACCTCAGGATCCATTGTTTCCTCGAAGCCAACGACCAGAGTCTCTACACCGTTTTCCTCAAACTCCTGAATTACAAACTCCTCACCAGAGAAGTATTCACGTATATACTGGAAACATTCGTTTATCTCGTCTTCGTTTTCCTCTACGGTCTCAAACTCCACAAGATCCATAGTTACCTTCTTTACCTCATCCACGCTTGCCATAACCTCTTATCGTTGGCAAGTAATTTAGTAACCGGGGTCCGGGCATCGAACCCTTAGATAGTTAATGCTGTGGAAACATGAACAAGATATGACACTGGAAGAGGGAGCACAGACGGTTATAGGTCAGTGCCTCGACGTCGAGATAGACGAAGAGGTCCTGGTGCTAAATGACTCGAACGACGAAGAGCTTATCGAATCACTGGAGGATGAACTAGAGGAAAGAGGCATAGATCACGAGGTGATGAACTTCGAGGAGCCGGATAGCCACGGCGCGGAGCCGCCTGAAGAGGTCGCGGAAAGAATGAAACAGGTAGATGTCGTGATAGCTCCTACCGTAAAGTCTCTGTCTCACACCGAGGCAAGAAAACAGGCAAACAAGGAAGGAACCCGTGTAGCCACCCTGCCGACAGTCTCCAAGGAGATCTGGGAGACAAGCCTGCAGGCAGACTACTCACGGGTAAAGGAGATCACCGAGAAAGTCTATAACCTGCTTCAGGAAACGGAAGAAGTCACGGTAGAGACACCAAGCGGCACGGAACTGAGCTTTCAGGTAGAGATCGATACATATCACAACGACACAGGAATGATACACGAAGAAGGAGACTTCGGAAACCTTCCGGCAGGAGAACCCAACGGCTACCCACAGGGAATCACAGGAACACTGGTGCTTGATCACTTCCCGTTTTCCCCGGACGCAGAAAAGGTAGAGATACAGGACGGGAAAGTCGTATCCGTACAAAGCTCAGGCACCGAAAAATCCGAGCTGGAGAAAGCCTTCGAAAACCATCCATGCTCCAGAAACATGGCGGAGTTCGGCTTCGGAACCAACCCCGAAGCCACGATAATCGGCAACATTCTCCAAGACGAAAAAGTACTCGGAACCGTCCACATCGCCTTCGGTGACAACTGCTCATACATACCAGAAGGAGACGAAAGAAGAAACCCATGTCCAATCCACTGGGACGCAGTATGCCAAAACCCCACAGTCAAGTTCGACGACACCAAGATACTGGACAACGGCAAACCGGTATTTATGGAGTAAAAAGTAGAAAGACAAGAGAAAGAGTTTAAAACGTGTCAAAACGAATACAAGATGTATGAGTGTAGGTTTGTCCGGACGCAGTAGATCGGGAATCCTTC
>CAKZNU010000071.1 GCA_937132175.1 uncultured euryarchaeote | reverse complement strand
CTCGTATTTTTCCCTTGTCTCGAAGTCGCCGCAGTGAACTGCTACATCTGCTTCTTCGAGTTTTTCGTGGAATTTTTCCGGTATTTTTTCCGCCCTTTTCGGGATGTGTGAGTCCGAGATTATAGCTATCATGGCTTCAGTTTCTAGAGGCCGAGCTTGCTCATCATCTGTTTCATGTTTCCACGTTGCATGGATCCTTTATCGAACTTGTCCATCATGTTTTTTGCCTGACGGTAGTGGTTGAGGAGCTCTCCTACCTCGCTTTTCGAGGTTCCTGAGCCCTCTGCGATCCTGGTTTTTCTTTCCCCGCTGATTATTGATGGATCCTTCATCTCTTCGTCGGTCATCGAGTCCATGAGGATGCTGTACCTCTGGATCTTTCCCTCGGTCATGTCTGCCATGTTTGACGGTAGCTGGTCCTGTGAGAAGGGCAGCTGTGACATCATCTCGTCCATGATGCCTGCGTCCGTGACCTGTTCCATCTGTGACCTGAAGTCATGGAGTGTAAACTCTCCCTCCAGAAGCTCCTCCGGATCGGTATCCAGCTCCTGTATCTTGTCCAGCAACGACTCCAGGTCGGGCTGGCCGATCATATCCGAGACGAAGTCTACCGGGTCATAGACCTCCAGGTCCCCCATCTTCTCCCCGGTTCCCACGAACTTTACGGATGCCTCCGAGTCCGCACACGCGACCAGGGCGCCTCCTCCCTTGGCAGAGGAATCCATCTTTGTGACTATAACTCCGTTTATGCCGATGGCTTCATCGAACATCTCTGCCTGCTCTTTCGCGGACTGTCCGATGTCTGCAGGCATCACCAGGTACTTCTGCTCCGGGCGGAATACCTCTTCTATCGCAGAGAGTTCCTCTCTCAGAGACTCATCCAGTGAGTTTCTGCCGGCGGAGTCAACTATCGTGATATCTACGTCCAGTTCTTCTGTACCCTCTGATACGACCTTTGCAGGATCCTCTGCCTCCTTGCGGCCGTAGAAGGCTGCGCCTGCGTCCTCTGCAACCTGCTGTAGCTGTTCGAAAGCTGCCGGCCTGTCAGTATCTGCGGCTATTACACCAACCTTGAAGCCTCTTTTCCTGTAGAAGTCTGCCAGCTTACCCGCTGTGGTCGTCTTTCCCGCACCGAAGAGACCACATAGAAGTATATCTCCGGGTTCTTCCTCTATGTCTGCGGCCTCTCCCAGCATCTCCTCCAGGGTGTCGTAGACAATCTTCAGTACGTGTTCCTTGCGTGTGACACCGTCCGGAACCTCCTCATCGAGTGCCTCTGTTTCAATCCTGTCACTTATGTCACTAACCAGGTCTACGTCTACGTCTGCCTGTATTAGATCCCTCTGTATGTCCTTTACCAGTTCCCTGACTGCTTCTTCGTCGGCGACGGAGCCGGAGGAAAACTTCTGTATTGAGTCCTTTATCCTGTCAAACATAGTTACTCCGTGTCGGGACAGAGTTTTATTCTATGCGATGTTCCAGTACGCATTGAATAGGGTTCCGATAGCCCCTCCAAGAAGCGCTACTGCCAGAGACGAGATCAGGATCTCTGAAAGCTCGTATCCTGCTCCGGAGTAGACTGTACCGGAGATGACCAGGAAGGCTATAAACGTTCTAGGAGGATTCTTCAGCATCGAGAGGAGGTCCCAGAGCTCTTTTGCTCCCGATAGTTTCATCTCAAGCCAGAAAGACGTGCCAAACATAAGCATTGCCTCCGGTATACCTGTTCTTGTATAGACTGCGGCCGCTGAAATCGTACTTATCAGGAGTGCTAGGGCATGGTCTATATCCAGATCCTGTTCACCTCTGAACTGTTTGTGTACTTCAATGATAAAAGATTTTGAAGATACCGATGTTCATATGTCACTTTCAATCCGGAGAGTATCGGAAAACAGCATGCATTACCGTGAGTCCGGGGAAGACTCCGATGTACAGCTTGTGTTTCTCTCAGGCGGGCTGAGCCCGGCAGTATGGAAGCACCAAGAGAGATATTTCTCGAAGAAGTATCTCACGGTTCGTTACAGGCCTACGGTAAGTTTCAGGGACTACAGAGGTGAGGAATCCGCTCTAAACGCAGTCCTGGACCAGAAGCATATAGACAACGCAGTACTTGTCTCTCATTTTATGGGAAACAGTCTAGCCCAGAGTATGGAGAAAAGAGACGACGTGAAAGCTACCGTGCTTACCTCTCCCGCACAGGAGCTTTCGGCAGTATCCAGCAGCAAGATGATAGGTCTGGCCAAAAGCCTGACATACAGATGGCCTAAGCTCTTCAGGAAGCTTCTTATGGCTGACGAGACTGGTTATGATACGGCAAGAACCCTATGGAAGGATATAGACTCCCCAGAGACTGAGGATATCCGGAGCTTCCTGAGGAATCACTCTCTCAGGGAACCCAGAAAGAAGTCTCTAGTTATCCATCCATGTGAGGGAAGGTTTTCCTCCCTAGACCTGGCAAGAGATATGTCATCAGGATGTGGTCCAAGCTGCCTGAGAGAGACCGGCAGCCTGCCTTTCTACGAGAAGCCAGGAGAGTACAACAAGGCTCTACATGACTTCATGGGTTCGCTGAAAACCCGGGAAACAGGAAATAGATCCCTTACCGAGTTCGAGGAGAGACTTGAAAAGGTCAGGAAGAAGGTGAAGGTATGAACATTGCAGGAATCGATCTGGCGGAGAACGAAGAAAGGGAGTCAGGAGTAGCTGTACTGAGCTCGGAAGGCGTAGAGGCTGAAAGCTTGAGAACTAACGAGGAAATAGCGGACTTTCTGGAAGAGACCAATATATCTGTGGTTGCGATAAACTCCTCCCTCAGAGACGTGAACGGCCTCACGGAGGGAGAAAAGGAGCTTGAGGAAGAGGGATATATATTCCAGCCGGCCAGCTCATCCAGAAACCTTGTGAGACGGGCACAGCATCTTCAGGGTCTCCTGGCTCAGAGAGACATGAATCCGGAGATAATCAGGTTCTCACCGGAGATTACACGTAAAGAGCTTGCGCTTGACTCTGATTCGGCCTTTGAATCCCTGGGTGTGGATATGGGATCGGTAAACTCCGATGTAGAGTTCGATGCTGTTCTGGGTGCTGTAACCGCAAGGTTCCACCAGCAGGGACAGTCCGAGGATATGGGTGTGGTGGTACCGGAGCCTGTGGACTCAGAAAGCTTATAACCTTTTAGTATGAATTAGTGGATACAGGCTGATAAATATGGGAATGGAGAAGTTTAACCGACTGGTACGGCGCAAGCTTGGCATAGAGAAGGAACAGATGAAAGAGGAAGTAGTAGAAGAACTCAAGGGAGAGCTCGGAGAAGAGATATCTTATATCGAGGCAGAGTTGAAGCAGTATGAACAGCTTGTCGCAGAGATGAACCATCTTCTCACGGTTATGAGAAAACAGAGGATAGAGGAAAGAAGCGAGTCCGGCCAGGTGAAGATGACAGGCTTTGAGAAGGATATAGAACCTCTGAAGTCCAAGCTGGAGGAACTGGAGGAATCCATGAAGGATCGGCTTGAGGAGCAAAAAGCCTACAGCTGAGTAACACAACTGTCTTTCTAATATCTCTAATCCTCCAGTATCGACCTTATAAACTCCTCTCTGTCAAACTCCTCAAGATCTCCGTACTTCTGTCCTGTACCGAGGAATGCGACAGGTTTTCCGCTTCTGTGACTTAGTGAAACCACAGCTCCACCTTTTTCATCGACATCCATCTTCGTAACTATTATCGCATCGAACATGCCCTCGTATGCCTCCGCCTGCTCCAGGACGTCGTTTCCTGCAAGCGCATCGACCACCAGAAAGGTGACGTCCGGATCGTTTACATCAACCATCTTCTCCAGCTCGTCCATAAGATTTGTATCGGAGTGGCTGCGCCCTGCCGTATCCACTATAGCAGTTTTTCCCTCATTCTCGGCGTGTTCAACCGTATCGTACGCCACTGCTGCAGGATCTGACTCGTACTCATGCGTGATGACCTCGGTGTCCAGGTTTTCTCCGTGTTCCTGAAGCTGTTCTATCGACGCTGCACGGAAGGTATCTCCCGCTCCCAGTACAGCCTCTCTGTCGAGGTGGCTGCATAGCTTTGCCGCAGTGGTGGTTTTTCCCGAGCCGTTGAAGCCTATGAGAAATACTACAGGAGGCTCCTGTGCTCTGGCAAGCTCTTCCTGGAGGTCGAAGGAATCATCCATAAGCTCATCAAGACGCCTTGAGAGAGTCTCTTTTACCTCTGACTCTATTCCTCTTCTCTTAACCTCGGAGCCGACAAGCTCGTCTCTCAGAGTATTCTCAATCTCCTCCGCGACCTCCAGAGAGACGTTGTTTCTCATAAGTCTGAGCCTGAAGGTCTCCAGGACAGGGTCAAGATCTTCCTCGGAGACCTCTTTCTCCGTTACGGCCGATTTCACGCTTTCCGAGAAGTCCTTGACGGATTCCTTGAGATCTCCAAGCATGGCTTATTCTTCCTGTTGCATCTGCATCTGGATTTGCTGCATCTGCTGTTGCATCTCTTCAAGGTCGGACTCAAGCTCCTCCCGGGACTCCTGAACACGGTTCATCTGTTCATCCAGGAGATCGCCTGCGGAGTCAAGCCTGCGTTTCTGGAACGCGTCTCCGCCGATGTTTGCTATAACCTCCTCGGTATTCTTGAGCTCTGTAATAGCGTATACACCGTTTCCTATCGGTGCAAGGACCTCGTCCCCTTCCTCAAGCTCGTCAAGATCCTGTGTAGCCTGAGAGGTCTCTTCCAGATCTTCGATTCTTTGCTCCATGTTCTGCAGCTCCTCCTGCATCTGTTCCATCTGTTGCTGTAGCTGCTGGTACTTCTGCATGCTCTGTTGTTCCATAGTTAGTTATGAGTCCACAACTTTCCTAAAGAGATGGCTTCCCGGATACAAATATTAGTTGCTTCCGGCCGTCCATCTATTTCCAAAGAAGCTTCTTGAGGAGTCCTCAGAGCCCTCGGAGTACTCGGACTCGATCTCTCCTACCTTTTTCCTCAGCTTGTGGCCCCGGAAAGGATGTTTTTCATGCGGATGGTCGGCGTCCGAAAGAATTCTTGCCGCCCTCAGCCTCAGAGCCTTCCCTTCATCACCATCTGTGGCAAGTGCCTGGTCTATAACTTCGGCGGCGTACTCCCTGTCTTTTTCCTGTGTCAGGAATCCTCTGCCTTCAAGCTCGTCAATCTCCTGTCTGAGTTCCCGAAGATCTTCCGAGTGATCTACGTCGTATCCTGTTTCCTTCATGAGGGAGTTTAACTTCTCTAGGTGGTGGTCTTGGAAGCTTACTGAGCCGGCCTCTCTATCCAGAAACCCTTCCGATGAAAGGTCGGAGACTATGTCTCTTAACCGGCTTTCTGATATGCCTGTTTTCTCGGAAAGTCTCTCTGTCGGGAGGTTTTTCTCCTGTGCCATGGTTTTCAGAACGGCATGGCTTGCCGGATCCGTGATCTTTTCCTCAAGCTCGCTCACGGTGTTATTTATCTCTGACCGTATTAAAACGTGTGCATGCTGGTGTTGATGTCTCATGTACTGACCGGAATGGTGCTTTTCGTGAACTCCCTTTTCGATGTACTTAACAACCACGACATTCCGGACCTTTTTTCGGTAGCAGGTATTCTTGGAGGTATAGCCCTGCATGGAGCTGCAACAGTTTCCTCAGGAAGCATAGAGCCTCTGGCATCATCCCTGGTTGTCGGCACAGGCTTCTCTGCGTACGGCTGGTTTGCATACTTCAGGGGATACTGGGGCGGAGCCGACGCCATGATACTGAGTCTGTTAGGATTTGGTGCGCCGACTGCTACAAGCTTCACGGCACCGGCAGGAATTTACCCTGTAGACCTCCTGATGAACTTTTTGATCTCCGCCCTCGCCGTAAGCGCCGCAACAGGTCTCTACTACGTTATTTCGTCTGGAGAAGGTCTCGAGGTATTTTTACCGGAGCTTGGCTCACGGAGAAGGATCATAGGGCTTGAGCTTCTGGCTGTAGCCTCTTCAACGTCTGTAATGCTGGTTCTCGATCTCAAGCCTGTGGTATTCGGGTCTCTGGCTGCAGGATCAGTTATACTTTATGAGGTTTTCCGTGTGGTGGAGGAGGAGTTTTTCGTCAGGACGGTGAAGCTTGAGGAAGTCGAGGAAGGAGACGTTGTCAGATCCGATGAGCTCGATGGACTTGTAAAAGGGATAGAGGCCGAAGAGATACAGGATCTGGACTCCGAGACTGTAGAGGTTATGAGAGGTGTTCCTCTGGCGCCTGCATTCCTCGTAGGCCTGGTTTTAACAGATGTGTTTGGCCTCGGCACAGGGCTCATAATGATGCTTTACTGATACGGGTCCAGAGCACCCATGCCAAAAGAACAACGGCGGTAAGACTCCATCTCCATAGAAAGCCGTGTACAACCTCGAAGCTCAAGATGCCGGTCCAGGACAGGGATATTGTTGTGATGACTCTCAGGATGTTTGCCAGAGCTATCCCGGGAACCCCCAGGGCGAATGCTTTGAACCTTTCTCTGTTTCCAGCAGGAGTAGCCAGCACAAGACCTATGAAGGCAGCTGTGGACTTCCAGCCGAGACAGTCCTGAGTTATCTCGTATCCTGTACCGGGAGCACCGAGTATGAGGGTTCCCGAGGCCTCGAAACCGAACCCGAGACCGTTCATAATCGATGCTATGAGGGATGCGAAGGCTGACTGTATACCTGCTGTATCCGGCGATACGTAAATTACAAGGTGAAGTACGGCGCCCAGGCCAAGAAGCTTGAGGAGGAAGATATTTGCCTCCAGCATCCTCTCCTGCCTTTCGTCCAGGTCCTCCAGATAGCTTCGAAGCCAGTCCTTCATCAAGACTTAATTAGCTGAGCCGTATTAAGTATCCTTCCTGTCGGACCTGTAGCTTTTCACCACGTCGGAAAAGTCTCTTTCGGGCTTTTCCTCGACTATAACCCTGTCGAGGAGCTCTACTCCCTGTAACTCGCTGACGGAGTATACCTCTCTGCCGTCTGATACGAGCTCGGACTTGAGATCATCTGAACGGGTGGCCAGAGGCTCCGAGTCCAGGTTCTCTCTTTCCTCAGCCACCGGCAGTATTTCACCTCCTGACTCCAGTATCTCCAGGGCTTTCCTGTACTGTTTCTCTCTTATGCCTGACTTCCTGATTTTTTCCTCAAGTTCATCGATCCTTTCCTGTTTTTCGTTTATTATTCCCTCTCTTCTGCTGATCTCCTCTTCCTTCAGGGCTTCCTGTTTCTTCTCATCCCTGAGGTCCTGATACAGTCTCATGTACTTTTCCTTCTCGGAGCTTTCCTCCTTCAACTCCTGACGCGTTGACTCGAGTTCTTCCTGAAGGTTAGAAACTTTCTTCTCCAGTCTTCGGTTTTTTCTCCGAAGCTCAGAGTCTTCGCGTCTGTCTGCTGGATCGCTGTCACCGGAGTCTCTGTCTTCGGCCTCCCGACTTTTCTTTTCTTCGCCTTCGTCCTGGATTGTATGTATCGGGTTTCCGGAGAGTACCCCGGAGGCTATCCTGTACCGTGAAAGATCGGTTTCTGATGCCCTCATGTCGATTTTCTCGAACCTGTGGCTCATTTTCCTGTAGGCATGTCGGACGGAGGCTTCTGCGTCCTTCTCATGGGAGTTCCTTCCTGAACCCAGTTCCTTCTTTCTCTCTGAGTCCAGGTCCTCCCGTGGCGTAAAGGTTTCTGATCCAGTGGAAGATGCGATCTTTTTCACCTTCGAAGGCATAGAAGCCTTATCACAGGCTACGAGCAGGGGTCTGCCGTGTTTGATTATCTCCCTTATAATCTCCTGTGGCGGGAAGTTTTTTCCGCTCTCCCGGAATAAGGGTTCTCCGTCTAGGTCTATGGCTGCTACTGCCGAGGTGCTTCCGGGGTCGCCGCCGACAAGTATCGGTTTATCCGTCATTCTGTCAGAAGCTTTTTGATGGG
>CAKZNU010000070.1 GCA_937132175.1 uncultured euryarchaeote | reverse complement strand
GTCTCACGCCCGGTTTCAGCGACCGCAGGGTTATCATGGACCCGCAGATCGTTCCTATGCCAGAGAATATTCATGGTTCCACCCCGAGGAGTTTGGAGCCTGTAAATCGCTCCGGGGGTACAAGGTTTGAGAGCCTCATGGAGAAATTCGGAAACACAATTTACTTTAGGATTCTGTTGCCTACGTACACTGGTGGGTTGAACTGTCTGAGAAAGATCTTGAGAAGTTAAGCATTCGTGAGCTGGCCAGAGAGCTCGGGGTATCAGAGAAGGAGGCAAGAAACAGGAGAAGAAGTCTGGGAGTACCCACCTTGGATGCCTACAACAGCAAGGAGAAAGAGGATTTGAGTCTTGATATAGATCTGAGTCTGGACGATATGAAGAGGAGAAAGCTCCAGGGCTTCATGGGAGAGGAAATAATCAGGATATGTCGGAAGAGGATACTAGACCAGGTTACGTCGGCGCTTGGAGGAAGCTGGGAGATAAGAGATGACCTGCATCTGGTGAATAAAGACTCTCCTTCTCAGAGATACAGAGCATCAGGAAGACCGGAGAGAGGAGAAATACGGATAGAGGGAAACACAGTGAAACACTCCGGGAAGAAGGAGAAAAAACTGAGAGAACATGTACGCAAAAACGTATTGAAGTCCCCGGAAGACCTCTTCGAACGTTTCAGGGAACTCAGGAATCCGTTCATAGATTTCTCATTCTACGCGGTTAGATCCGGGTCCGGCTCTGATACCTCCTTCGAGGTACGGGATTACTCCGGGGACAGCTTTGCACCGTCAAGGCTGAGACTGGAAATACCGGAGATAGAGGACTTCAAGATACTTTTCCTTGAGGCAAAAACCACAGAAGACGATGCTAAAAGTCTTCTCTCAAGCAACCAGAGATCTGTGAGAGACCAGGCCAGAAACTCTCCGTATACACAGTTCTTTATGGCAAGGATAGACCACGAGCTGAGGGATGGAGTTCCCGAGAGCGTCCGGGTAAGTATTGAGGAACACTCCTGAACCGTTCGGTCTAGAGCGAACAGAACGGACACGTTTAAAACAGGTATTCAAACAGTTACCGGTATGCGATGCGTTTACGTCTTCGTGGCCGTCATTTTCCTGTCTCTGCCAGGAGCCGCCTACCAGGAAGATGTTACTCTGCCTCTGGGCGAGGAACTTGAGTACGGCAACAGATCTATTGAGTATACCAGTCTAGAGGCACTTGGATACTCCCTCACGGTAGAGAACGAGAGAGGAGTTATAGATAAACGTTACAGCGGGGAAGACTTCTACGAGGTTCTCGGAGAGGATATACAGGTCGGTGAGGCGGTGTTCAAGCCTCAAGCAATAGACAGGGAGGATAGAGAGCTGGAAGCCAGGGTAGAAGCTCCCCGAGAATGGATAGGTAGTTCAGAGTTAAACGTTACAGCTCCAGAATACATTGTCAAAAAACAGGATGAGGCGTTTACCGTTCCTCTGGAGGTCTCTAACGAGGGCGGAGTACCCGAAGACTACAGGCTACAGGCAGAAACACCTGAGGATATAAGTGCAAGCTTCAGCTTTCAGGGTTACAACGTTACAAGGATAAGTACGCAGCCAAGAGAAACGGAGAGCCTTGAAGCAGAGATAGAGATCGAGGAAGAAACAGAGACCGGGCACAAAAGCATCAACTTCAGCATCAGAGACCGCAGCTCCTCGGAGAAAACCTTTGCCTTCACGGTGACAGGTTCAGGCGATGAGGAAAGAGAGCTCTCCATGAGGCTTGAGCAAAGCTATATGGAGAAGGAAGCCGGCACGGATATATCGACGGAGTTCAGGGTACGAAACATAGGAGATGGCAGGGTTGAGGACGTGGAACCAGAGATCTCCACGCCGGAAAACTGGAACCATTCCCTGAACCCTGAGGACGCGGAAAACATTAGTGAAGACGAGTTCCAGGACTTCGAGCTTTCCATAACTGTTCCGTCTACCGCAAGTTCAGGTGATTACTTTGTTGATGCAGGATTAGAGAACACGGAGGAGTTTGACGCAGAAACACTAAGAGTAAACGTCTCCAGCCAGAACGACGGCCTCGGATTCTTCGGAATCTTCCTGGCACTGATCGCTGTCTTACTGGTAGGAGGCGTCTACAGAGTATTCGGCAGAAGGTGATTAAACTGACAACAGTTGAGATACAGGATTTATCGAAAAGTTACGACGGCTACGAAGCCATTCAAAACCTGAACATGGAGATACATGAGGGAGAGATATACGGATTGCTGGGTCCGAACGGAGCCGGCAAAACCACCATCTTCCAGACGATGATGGGCCAGTTAAAGCCTACCTCTGGAGAGGTCAGGATACTGGGAGAGGACGCATTCAAGGATACCTTTGAGGTATCAAGAGAGGTAGCCTTCCTGCCCGCGGACATAAGGTTCTACGACAACCTGACCGCAAGACAGAACATGGAGTATCTCGGGAAGCTTGTGGAGGAGGAACCGGACATAGACAGGCTCTTGGAGCTGGTGAACCTCCAGGATGTCGCGGACAAGAAGGTTTCAGGATTCTCCCACGGCATGCAGAAACGCCTGGGGATCGCCCAGACCCTGATCAAGGATCCGGAGATCATTCTCTTCGATGAGCCCACCAGCGGCCTGGACCCGGAGCGAAAAGAGGAGTTCAAGGACCTTGTCAAGAGAATCAACCGGGAGGACGGTGTCACGATGATCATCTCTTCCCACATACTGCACGAGCTGGAAGACATCTGTGACCGGATAGGGATACTCAAGGACGGAAACATAGAGATATCCGGAGACACAGAGGATCTCGTCCATAAACACACAGGGGTATCAAATCTAGAGGAACTTTACCTAGAGATCACGAGAGGTGAGTACCGATGAAGGCACTCACAGTAGCAAGGAAAGAGATAGCAGACCAGATGAGCAGCAACAAGTTCCTTGTAGTCTTCGGTCTTCTGCTGCTGCTGACGGCCGCGACATCTTTCCAGGGCGCAAAGAGTTATCAGGATAGCATGGACAGGTTCCAAGAAGCACAGAACTCCGAGAACAGAATCTATGCTCCTGACAAGCCATCGGTACTGGATGCGTTCAACACCCTGACAAGAGGAGTCAACTTTTCTCTTGTAGGAGGCTTGCTTGCACTGATACTGAGCTTCAACACGGTCTCAGGTGAACGTGACCGAAACACCTTGAAGCTGCTGACCTCCTATCCCTTACACAGAGACAGCATCATAAACGGGAAGTTCCTGGCAGGGATCTTCACATTGACACTGGCATCGGCAGCCTCCTTCCTGACGGCATCAGGAATCATCATATCATTGACAGGTGCTACAGTGACGGCAGAGGCAGCTACAAGAATAGTGCTGATGCTGGGAGGTACAGTCCTGTACATGTCCGTGATGTACGGCCTGGGAACTCTGCTTTCAACCCTGTTCAAGAGAAGCTCCAGCGCTCTCATGGGAGGTGTCCTGATACTGACGACCTTCGGCCTCATCGTGCCACAGATGTCGTTCTTCGTAGCCGACCTGATGGTGGAGGAAAGTGACGAAGGAGTATCGACACCGGGACAGGGGGTAAGTGAGTCCTTCAAGAAGAGGATGGACATACAGTCGAGTATCAGAAAAGCCACGCCCTCAGGAAGCTACACACACTTCATGAGCTACATGATGGGCCAAGACCCTACAGAGATCAGTGTATCACGGGGAAACGGCGACGGTCCAAAATCGGAGCCCTCGATAGGCGAGAGCCTGAACTCCTCACTAGGAGTGCTTGGCCTGCTCTTCGGAGAGCTTGTAGCACTCTTCGGCGCCAGCTACGTCCTCTTTACGAGACAGGAGATCTGACGGAACCCGGGGAAAAACACTCCCCAACCCTCTTTTTAAAATTACGGAGAAAATGGAAACCATGACCCTTATGACTCTATTTGACGGCGGCAAAAGCGTTTTTGCACTTATAGCCCTAGCATTAATAGCTTCAGGATGTATATCAGGGGGCTCGGCAGATCTTAACGGCGATTTCAACATAGAGACTGAATCCGTAGATGTCAACGTCACCGGCGAAAACCTGCTGGAGGAAGGCATCTCAAAGCTGGCAGAGAATAGATACTCCGTCAGATCCAGCATGAAAACCGTCTTCAATACACCAATCACGTCTGCCAGGCTTAACTTGACAACCAGAGGAGAAGTATCGGAGCCGGAACCGACACCATACTCATCTTACCCAATGCCAGAGCCATACACAAACTTCACCAGCACAACCGCAATGGGGATAGGCATAGCCCAGGGAGAAAACAGCACGAAGACAACAAACAAGACCGTTATCACACAGGGAAACGTCACAGAGGTAACAGTATCCGCAGAGACATCCGGAAACGAAGAAAACATAACTGTTGAGGAGAAAAACTCGGAGATATCCGTAGGGCCAGACCACGCAGAAATCACGGAGACAAAAGACGCATACAGCAGAGACGAACTCGGAGTCTCTGCAGAGGCGATCCAAGAGATCAGAATCCAGGAGGTAGAGATTCTGGGCGAAAACAAAGATGACAGCTCCCAGATTATACTGAAGCTTGAGACAAATGGAAGCGACCTTCTCAGAAACTACGCCGAAATCATGGAGGTACACGGAGTCAACAACAGCGAAAGCACACAGGGTACAGGAGAAATCGGGGAAGATTCGGAAAGCCAAGAGTATGCCTCCCTGAACCGGACAAAGACCTACGCATGGATAAACCAAGAGACAGGAAGGCTTGACAGATTCGCTTACTACGTCTCAGCTCCGGGAGGTATCCTGCAAGTCAGAACCGACATCAGATTCGAATACCTTACCGGGGCATGGACCAGAATAAAGAAAGACATAAACTCTCCGGAGGACCATCCTACCGAAAGAGAAAGAAGGGAAACGTGAAAAACTACTTTACTTCAGCTTCATAGTGGTATAGACCGTCAGAAGCCCGCCAGATACCAGGAGCAACATTCCCTGAGCAAACGACGGAATCAGAGCCGGCACCGTAAAGCCCAAATCCACTGAAGGAACGATGCCTTCGTTGGTGAACATGGTCAGGATACCGGCAATCCCCATCAGGCTCGAAAGCATCATGACGCCTATGAAAGTATACTTCTGTTCCATGGGCATCACTCAATGATTCTCCTGAGACTCTTGACCTCGCTTCTGATGTAGAAGGCAGCGACCAAAACGATAAACGCCAGCACCGTCAAGGTCTCAAGATCCATAGTTACCTAAGCCTCACCAAGTTTTATATTGAGATACCTCACCAAGCCGGATTTAAAACGTGACCCGTCGTCTTTCCTATGGAGCTTGACCAGTCAGAAAAACGTGTAAGAGAGATATATCAGGACCTGATAGATGTATACGGGAAACAGGATGATGTAGACGACAGCGACGGTCTACGCCAGCTACTGATAACGATACTTTCACAGAACGTCGCGGATGAAAACACCTCAAGGGCTGCAGAAAACCTCTTCAACGAGTTCGAGGACTACCGGGAGATCGAGGACGCAGATACCGGCAACCTGGCAGACGTGATCAACCCTGCTGGCCTGCCGGAGACCAAGGCTTCAAGAATCCAGAGAACCCTCAAGGCCGTAAGAGAAGAATCCGGAGACTACTCCGTGGAGTTTCTCTCCGAGATGCCGGAAGGAGAGGCACAGAACTGGCTGGAAGATATCAAGGGAATCGGGCCGAAAACCGCAAGCATACTGATGAACTTCCACTTCGACGCAGACGTTATACCGGTCGATACACACGTCGAAAGAATCTCGAAGAGGTTCAGACTCGTACCGTTTTCAGCGTCAAACCAAAAGACACACGACATAATGAACAAAGTCGTACCCAGGGAACTCAAACACCAGATGCATATGCTCATGATACAGCATGGAAAAACACACTGTACCGCAAGAAACCCGGACTGCGGAGAAACCAAGCTAAGAAAACACTGCTCACACTACCAGCTCGTCCAAGACGGCGACATGGACGAAGAAAAATACCCTCCAGAAGACCTGAGATGAACCCCGAAAACCTATCCGAACAGGAAAAGCTACTGGAAAACTGGACCTCAGTCAAGAAGTTCAAGGACAGAGAGATAAAAGAACAGAAGCTGGAGAAAATATTTGAACTAACGGCAAAAGCACCGACAGCCTTCAACCTCCAGCCGTACAGATTCATCGTGCTTGACTCGGAGGAGGCAATGAGGAATGCGGTTCAATCAGTTCCGCCGGTGAATAAATGG
Organism: uncultured euryarchaeote; assembly: GCA_937132175.1. Taxonomy (GTDB): domain Archaea; phylum Nanohalarchaeota; class Nanosalinia; order Nanosalinales; family Nanosalinaceae; genus Nanosalina. The sequence goes on along the minus strand of CAKZNU010000070.1, from coordinate 166 downwards.
ATATCTCACGCCGAAAAGATTGTAGTACTTATAGGAGACGAAGAGATAGACGTAAACGCAGACGAAGTCCTACAGCACAAGCTTGACGAAGGCAGGATCGACGAGGAAAAAGCCGAAAACCTGCGTCAAATGTACGAGGACTACAAGAACCGTGACGAAGTATTTA
>CAKZNU010000069.1 GCA_937132175.1 uncultured euryarchaeote | reverse complement strand
GTTATCGATGTCCATCCATTCTCCTCCAGGAATCCTCTTATCGGTATCAATACATACCTCGAGATCGCTGGAGTTGCTTCCGGCCTCGTTGTCTCTTCCTACGTCTACGACCTGTCCCTCGGAGTAGACGCTGCCGTTGAATGCACAGTCCGATACCCTGTCGGCACAGACAAAGATATTGTCTCTCTCAAGCGTAGGAATATGTTCGTCCGGTCTGTTGTTCTCCAGGTCTTTCGTGAGACTTGAGTGTTCCCTGATCAGTATCTCATACTGGTCATCTCCACAGGCGTTTCCGTACTGCGGAAGATCATCCTGGTTCATCTCGCCCGGATCTTCTCCACTGACGGACTCGTTATCGAATGTTATAGGACCGGAGACTACGGGCTTTTGCCAGGAAGGCCCTTCTTCGTATCCGAGAGTTCTGGTCTCCTCCCTTCCCTCAATGATTTTCAGGTCGTCCTTTGATCGGTTGTTGTATCCGAGACCCCAGTCCGTTACCTCCCCCACGGTACAGCTTCCCTGTCCGAGAAGTATTGCTCTCTCATGCTGATCGGGATCAACCCAGTCCCCTTCCTTGGTTCCGTCACCATCTACGTCGTGAGCGAGAACAAACGAGTTTGCCATCACGGTGCCTGACTTGAACTCCGGATTGTCCGGGCCGTAACATGAACCGTTCTTGTATACTGCTCCGGTCGGACCAACAGCGTAGTAGGGTTCCGAGGCTATTGCCCAAGTATCCTCGTCAGGATCTATCGTGGAGTCGTTCAGATCAGGTAGACCGGTGTAGACGTTTTCGAACTGCTGGGAGTTCTGTGCTCCGTGTTTAGCCGAGCCATCGACCCAGGTCCGGATGTGGTAACCGTCTATGCCGGCGTTTCCATCGTCCGCTAGCTCTCCCTCCTGGAAAGGCCCGAAGACGGCTTTACCTTCTTTCTTCGTCTCCTCCAGGCCAGAATCCTCACAGAACTCCACGTCCGGTCCGCAGTCATCCTCAAATGCGTAGCCGGCAGAGTAGTTTACCTCGCTCCAGGGCGAAGTATATGACTCGTTGATAGGGTACTGTGTCTCCGGGCTGTAGCTTGTGTTGAACCATCTGACTCCGCCTCCTCGTCTCTCGTAGGTAGGATCTCCTGCATATGTAGAAGGCTTCTCGAACTCCCCGCTGCCGACAATCTTTCTCTGGATGGTGGCGTTGTCAGGATCAGCCCACTCTCCTCCAGGTATGTCCTCGTTCATATCAACACAGATCTCTGCGTCATCCGAGTTGACCCCGAGTTCCTCGTCTGTGCCGGAGACATCGGCCGTCTGTCCCATGCTGTATACGCTGCCGTTGAACGCACAGTCCGATATCCGGTCTGCACAGACATAGATGTTATCTCTTTCCAGGCTTGGATCATGTTCTGACTGTACGCCTGGCGCTGTATGCTCCCGTATCAGGTACTCGTTTCTGTCGTCTCCACATGCATCCGGATACTGCTTCAGGTTATCCTGTGGCTGGCCAACAGGGTCAGACTCTGAGTCAAACTGTATGTCCCCGGCTACTACGTGTCCCTCCGGCTCAGAGTATCCCTGTGTTCTGACATCACCTCTTTCCACCTGTAGCTCCTCTCCCTGGTCGAAGCCGTACCCCCAGTCCGTGGCATTAAGATCACATCTCATGCCACCCACAAGAGCCGAGTCAACTGTGGAGTCAGGATTAACCCATATACCTCTTCTGGTATCGGTTCCATCTCCGTCTACGTCCAGGCTCATCGCGTACGAGTTTCCAACGACCTTTTCAGCCTTTGAAACAAAGAGGTCAGGGTCGTTCAGAGCGTTCGGACCGTAGCATGATCCATTCATGTAAGGTCTGCCTGTCGGTCCAACTACTGCGTCCGTCCGATTCGCAATCGCCCATGTATCCTCTCGTGGGTCGATAGTCGAGTCGTTCAGAGGTACTGTGATACCGAACTTTGTGTCTGTAAAGTCCAGACCCGCCGGTACGTTTTGCTTATCCTGTGAGTTGGATCTGCCATGGGCCGTATAAGCTGTGCCGTTCGCGTATCCAACACGCATCTTCACGGAGATGCCGCTGAAGACGTCGCCTTCACGGATTGCCTCCTGATCTCCGGTCTCTACAAGCGAGCTGACCCTGTCGTCTTCTATGTGTCCAGGCTCGAAGAAGCTGTAGACGGCATCGGGAGTAAACCTCTGAAGCCTTGCTCCCTCGTCACTGCTCTGGTCTACGCCAGGCCCTACATCATCTTCGAGAGCGTATCCGTCAGAGTAGTTCAGAGGGTTATAAGGCGATATCTCTACTTCTCTGGCAGCAGAGTAATCATGTGTAAACCACTTTACACCTTCTCCGTCGTAAGTTCCGTTCCATCGGACGTTTGCATTATAACTGGAAACGTCATCAGGAGTATAGGTTCCTTCCTCCCCTTTCAGGAGCTGGTTTATGGATTCGTTATCGACGTCAAGCCATTCTCCTCCCGGGACCGACTTATCTACGTCTACACAGACCTCTTCGTCCACGGAGTTCGGTCCGCGTTCCTCCCTATCGGAGGACTGTACATCCGCTAGCTGTCCCTCGCTGTAGACCTCTCCGTCTAGGGCGCAGTCAGAGATCCTGTCTGCACATACGTACATATCGTCTTTTGGCGTGAAGCTCTGTTCAGTCCTATCAGATGAGTCTCTATGTTCTCTTATCAGGTATTCGTTTCTGTCGTCTCCACACGCATCAGGATACTGCCTAAGGTTGTCCTGTTGAACACCTTCAGGATCTGATTCGTTATCGAACGGGATGTCGCCAACTACGACATGTGCCTCGCCCTCGGAGTATCCCTCCTGTCTAACCTCTCCGGCTACAGCAGTGAGTTCTGAGCCGTCACCAGTGTTGTAGCCGTATCCCC
>CAKZNU010000068.1 GCA_937132175.1 uncultured euryarchaeote | reverse complement strand
TGCATTAGTGACGGGTGCTGGTGGACAGGTTCCGAGTTCTTCATCGTATTCTTCCATTCCGATGTTGGATAGTCTGAGGTGTTCCTGGGGTTTGTAACCTTTGTAGAGGGGGTGTTCTGTTCCTTTTACAGGGCTTACCGGGGGTGCTCCGGATACGTAAAGCATGTCTTTGTGGTTTCTCGGGTAGGTGTTTCTCATGTACTGGAAGGTGTTTCTTCCTGATGAGTAGACTTTCTGGAGGTCTCCGTCCAGGTATTCTCTGTGTTCCTGTTCGAGGTAGTCGTGTCTGCAGGCATCGAGGACGATGAGAAGGTACTTGTCTTCCTGGAAGAGGTCCTTGTGGAGTTTGTTGTACTGTTTTTTGTAGGCCAGTCTGTAGGGGAGGTTCTGTATGGGTCCTATGGTTCTTCCCCAGATGAATGGCTTTATTTTTCTGGGTTTTTCCAGTGCTTCGTAGAACTGTTCTTTCAGTCTCATCTGTTTTCTGTATATCTTTTTGGGTTCTGCGGCTTTAAACCGGTTCAGGTGAGTATCTCTATGGTTTTTCTTGCCTGTTTTTCGAGACCTATTTTTCTTGCGGCTGTAACTATTATTTCCTTGTCGTATGGTTTAAGTCCTCCTGATTTGAGGAAGATCAGGCTGTATGTTGTACCGAATACTGCTCCGGCAGGTATTAGTGCCCAGTACGGTGTTGTCTGGAATATCTGGCTGAACACCAGATAGGTTACTGTGATGGATATGGTTCCTGCGATTACAGGTCTTATCATTTCTTTGCTGAACGGGTGTGTTCCGTCGTATCTGTACAGTTCTGTCAGGACAAGGATGTTCATAAGTACGGATGATACTGCTGTTGCGATTGCGGCACCTACCATACCTATCAGAGGTATCAGGACCAGGTTCAGTGCCATGTTGAGCATGAGGTTGATCGTGGAGTTGTATGCTATTATCTTTGTCCGGTTGTTTGATTTCAGGTATGCTCCTGTCTGTCCTGTTGTGGTTCCGATAAGATTTCCGAACGCCAGTATCGTGAGTGCGGTTCCTGTTACGGCGTATTGTTTTCCGAAGAGCAGGTGCATCATCTGGTCGGAGAAAAGTGCCATGATCAGGAATGCCGGGAAGCTCATTGAGAACACCCATCTTGTGGTGGTTTTCAGTGCCTTTACCTGTCCGTGGCCTTTGGCTCCTAGCTCGGAGAAGCTTGAGAGTGCGAGGCTTGAAATGGCCTGTGCCGGCAGGACTATGAGTAATGCGGTTGGGTATGCTGCGTTGTAAAATCCTACTGTTGCATCGTCCATGAAGTATCCGAGTAATGCGGTATCCCCCCATCCGAGTGCGGTACCTACTATTCCGGAAAAGATCAGGGGATAGGAAAACTTCAGCATCCTGTTGTACATCTTCTTCGGTTTTACGTCGGAGGTAAGTATAGGTCCGAAGTTTTTCTCCATGAAGTAAAGTGCTATAGGCAGGCTTGCGATGATTCCGGCAAGCCATCCGTAGGCAGCTCCTAAAACACCGAAGTTCAGATAGATCATGAGGAGGGTGACTGACAGCTGTATAATGTTTTGAGCCACCCTCACCGTCAGAACCTTGTACTTGGTTGTGTTGAATCCTAAGGTAACGTCGAGGAAGATGCTTGCTATCTTCGAGAAAAAAGGTACGGCTGCGAAGACCCTTATTATCGGTGCTGTTTCGGGGCTTTCGAAGAGCAAGACTGCGATATGGTCCGAAAGCAGGAATACTGCCGCTCCCAGAGATAGGCTGGTCACGGATATAAACTTTACCGAGTCCCAGACTATCCCTTTGATCTTTGCTCGGTTCTCTTCCTCTCTTGCCTCCGGTATAAACTTTCTGATGGCTTCATCGAATCCGAACTTCGAGAGAGTCCCCATTATACCTATTATAACCAGGCCCTGTGAGAGCTGGCCGTATGCATCAGGACCTATTCTTGCGACGGCAAGCCGGTAGAAATATGTTAGGAACTTCGAGAAGAACATGCCTATTACTGTGATGCCTGCGCCCTGAACCAGCTTGTTCAGAATCTTCTTTTCCTGTTCTTCGGGCATATCTTTGTTACCTCTATTCTGTCAGGCTCCACACTGTTTTATTTTATGGCAAGCTCTTCCATGCAGGGATCTTCCTGTGTCTGATTGGTTTTCTCCAGCCATTTTCTCTCGACG
>CAKZNU010000067.1 GCA_937132175.1 uncultured euryarchaeote | reverse complement strand
AAGACGGTGTGGAGCTTGCAAGAGTGGTCGATAGAGGAATCAGAGAAGCCGAAGCAGTGGATCTCGAGGATCTATGCATAGAGCCTGGAGAAAAGGTCTATACCGTCTTCATAGACGCTCACATACTGAACGATGACGGCAACCTTATCGATGCCGCAAGCCTCGCAGCTCTTGCCTCCCTGAAGACAGGATACCTTCCTGAGTACGACGAGGAAGAGGGTGTGCTTGACAGAGACGAGAAGTGGAAGGACATAGAGTTACAGACCGAGCCTGTGACCGCTACCGCCAGAATGATCGAGGACACCGTTGTCTTCGATACCACCTCTGATGAGGAGGACGCCCTCGACGCAAGGATCACGGTGTCGGTGGACGAGGACGGACACGTGGTCTCGATGCAGAAAGGTGAGAGTTCACCTTACTCGATGGATGGGCTTATGGACTCAATTGAGAGGGCCAAGGACAAAACCTCGGACCTGCGGGAACAACTGGAAAAGTCCCTCCAGTAAAAAACCTTCCCCACCTAATACGGATATAGGCGTTTAACCCATGTCAGGTAACAGTTCATCGAAGAGGTTTGGACCACGCTACGGAAACAGGATTAGGAAAAACGTAGACGAGGCAGAGTCAAGCCCGGAAGGATTTGAGAGAGTGGCCGCAGGCATCTGGCGTGACGAGGACGGCAGAAAAGTCGCAGGAGGAGCATTCGACAGAGACACCGGCGCACAGGAGATCCTTGACAAAGCACTGAAGTCAGGTCCTCAGGTAGAGGTAGAGGAACTCAAAGAAGCCAAGGAAGAACTGGAGGACGAGGTGTAGAAGATGTCTTACGTATGTGTGAGCTGTGAGGAAGAGATCGATATGGATCCGGTGGACGAAAAAGTCATATGTCCCAACTGCAGTCACAGGGTACTCTTCAAGAAGGCACCGGAGACACCGACCAGAGTAGAGGCTGTATGAGGTCCAGCATAGAGATAGATACAGAAAGTCCTGAAGACCTCCTGAAGATCCTAGAGCCCGATCTTGAGAAAGGAGACCGGGTATCGACCACAGCGATGACAGAGAATAGTTCTGTTCGCTTGGAGACTGAGACAGACTCCCTCGGGACGTTGAGAGGATCAACGGACGGATTGCTCAGGCTTTCATCACTTGCAGAAAAGATAATCAGAGAGGAATGATACAATGACAGAAGATCCACAAGAAATGGTAATGGAGATGCAGCAGGTTCAAAAGCAGCTACAGCAGGTTGCCACACAGAAGGCAGAGACGGAATCAGAGATAGGCGGCATCGAGAGATCTCTGGAGGAGCTGGAAACGGACTCCGGTGGACAGACGTACAGATCCGTGGGACAGATTCTTGTCTCCCGTGACAGAGACCAGCTGGAAGACGATCTCGAGGAGAAAAAAGACAACCTGGAGATGAGAGAGAAGACTCTTGACAGGAAAGAAGAACAGCTCAGGGAGAGACTGGAAGAAATCCAGGAACAGTTCTCGGGGATGGAAAGGTGAGGTTCCATGACGTCCGTTGGACCTGTCGTAAAGCAGATGAGAGACCTGGCTACTCAGGGAAACGTACCCTCTAACGTCTCGGAAATGATTGAAGAGGCCGCAGACGTTCTACAGAAAGAGGACAAGGATATCTCTGTACGTGTGAATACTGCCTCATCCAAGCTTGACGAAGTCAGTAATGATCCCAACATCAAGCAGCACACGAGAACCGAGATATGGAACCTTGCGTCCAAAGTCGAGTCTCTCGACGGTTAACGCCAAACATATAAAAACGTACGGAATGAATGATTCACTAAGAGGTATTAAACATGGCATTTGATTTCCTGGGAAACAGCGAGGATGATGAAATGGAGTCTACAGAAGACGAGTTTGTTGAACTTGACGCAGAGGTTCAGGAGGGAGCAAGCGACGTAGTCATCAAGGCTGAGACCCTGCAGGAATACGATGACGTAGAGGCGGTGCAGGAACACCTCAGAAACGATATGATTGTCTGGATCAATATAGGCCCTCTCAAAAGCACAGACATGACGAACCTGAAGAGGGCGGTGAAGAGGCTGAAAAAGACTGTAAAGGCTGTAGACGGTGACATGGCAGGTGTAGATGAACACTGGATAATTGCGTGTCCGTCTTACGGAGAGATCGAAAGAAGTGCAAAAAACGGCAGCCCGGTGTAATCACCTTTCTTCCGGTCCTGGACTTGGTATACCTAGAGCCTCCAAAGCCTCGTTCATCTTATCCATAAGATAATCCAGTCTTGACTGTATATCTCCGGCACCGAAACGTATCAGTTTCTGGACGCATTCACGGCAGTATGTACTCCCATCGAACTCTACTGCGTTTTCAGGCAAGTTCGAATCCTTTGAGAGGTCGTTCTCAGGCTTTCTTGAGCCAAAGTCTATGATCTTCCCACAGTTGTCACACTTGACCTCGTATACCATTCTAGTTCAGCCTTATTGACTCAAGGTTCTTCGGTGCACTCGTGTTTATATCCAGTATCTTATGGAGCGAAGATGCGAGTGAGAAGCAGCTGCTTTTCTCCCCATGGTTGCACAGAATCCTGTTCGGTGTAGACCGCAGGTTCTTAGAGAAGTTGATAATCTGTTGTCTGTCGCTGTGAGCCGAAAAGCCCGATACGGTATGGGTATCCAGCTCTATATCAACGTTCTTCCCGTTTATCTCGACGTTTTCCACACCTTCCTGTATCTTTCTTCCCAGGCTTCCCTCGAACTGGTATCCAACGAAAATCATGGTGTTGCGTTCGTTTTCCGCCATATTCTCCAGATAGGACAGAACCGGGCCGCCGGTAAGGCTTCCCGAGGTCGTCAAGATTATGGATGGACCGGAATCATAGACCTCCTCCCTTTCCCTGTGGCTTCCTATGGTCTCTACGTTCTCCTGCAGGAACGGAGAGTTATCCTCCTGGAAAACCTTTTTCTGGACCTTGTTCGAGAGGAACTCGGGATAAGCTGTATGCAACGCGTTGACATCCTTTATCATGCCGTCGATGTATACCGGGTAATCGAAGTAATCTCTTTCCATCTCATCGGCCAGAAGCCCCAGTACCTCCTGGCTTCTCCCGACGGCGAATACAGGTACGATCACCTTTCCGCCCTTGTTCAGTGTCTGTTTAACCTTCGAGAGGAACTTCTTGTTCGCCTCCTTTCTGGGTTGTTGTTCCGAGTCTCTGCCGCCGTACGTGGACTCGGTTATCATGGTCTCTACCCTGCGGAAGTCAGTATCTGCCTCACGCAGCATCTCGGTCGAGTCGTAGTTGTAGTCACCGGTATAAAGCAGGTTGTGCAGTCCCTCTCCAACGTGTACGTGTACCAGTGAAGAACCTATGATATGTCCGGCGTTTTTCAGGGTAAGTCTCATGTCCGGAGTAATGTCAGTTACCTCTCCGTACTCCGGTGTAATAGTACGTTTTACAGCCTTCTTGATATGTGAGGAGTCATACGGTGCCTTCGCCTTCTCCGAGTGCGCAAGACCGATGTAGTCAAGTGTAAGCATAATCATCAGGTCTCTGGTCGGCTCAGTGCAGTAAAGAGGTCCATCATACCCCATCTTGTACAGGTAAGGTATCATGCCACAGTGATCCATATGTGCATGGCTCAGAACCACGGCATCAAGCTGCTGGAGATCAAGCTCCGGAGCGTTCAGGTAAGGAAAGTTCTCCGGCTCCCCTGACTCTGCGGAAGGATTTATTCCTGCGTCCAGCAAAACGTTGGATTCCTCCGTCTGTATCAGGAAGCAGCTTCTGCCAACCTGACGGCAGCCTCCAAGGGCGGAGACACGTATCCACTCCTCTCCGACCGACTTGTTCAGCCTTATCTTCTTTCCAACGTCATCCAAGAACTCTCTGCGAAACTCCGGATCCTCTACAGTCAGTTCCCTAGCCCGGTTGACCACCTTCGACTCTATCGCAGGAACCCTCTCTACCTGTGGACTCCATAGGGTTTTTCTCTTTATCTCGTGTAACCGGTCCCCGCCTTTACCGATGACTTCTCCTGGCTTCTCTACACGCAGAAGCATCTTTCCAAGAGAGGGCTGAAAGATTACCTCATCAAAGGCATCTTCCCCAATCTCTTCCTTCAGGGCGTCTTTTGCTACTTCCGGTCTCTTGAACAGCTTGGAGGACGGTCGGACCTCGACCCTTTTCTTCAGTTCACTTACGATCTCCTGTACAGCATCCGAGTTATCAAGGAAAAACTCCTTGCTGTTTGTATATACTATTATGTTGGAAGCCTCGTATCTTATTTCGTCGACGTTTGCCTCCGGTGGCAACATATCCCGTACGTCTTCTAGGTCATCCATAGAATCACCATTTCAAAGGAAAAAGATGCCTGGACTACTCCAGGCTTGACTCAATCTCTCTGTCCTCCAGAACTTCGTATCCGTCCTCAGTTATCTCAGCAACCATTATTCCGTTGCCTGATGCAGTATCTCGCTCAATCGCTGCCTGTACAGCGTTTACGGCAAGATCCTTTGCATCTCCGTGGTCAAGACCTGTCTCGTAGTTGTCCTCGAGGACTCCGTAAGCCATCTGGCTTCCGGATCCTGTGGCGGTGAAACGTTCATGCTTCATGAGGCCTCCAGCCGGGTCAAGATCGTAAAGTACGCCTTCGCCGTCTTCAAGTCCGCCAAGGACGAACTGGTTCATGTACGGCATCATCTTGCTTCCGTGCAGGATGTTTGCCAGCAGTGTCCCTGCGCCCCGGACAGATAGCTCTTGGGTCTCAAGCTTCTTCATCTTGAGCTGGGAACGCATGGTTCTTACGATCTTCTGGGCATCACCTACGCTGCCTGCGATTGTCAGGCCTATCCTGTCGTCCAGCCGGTAGACCTTCTTCGCGAACTTCGAGGCCGTCATCCTTCCGATTGAAGCTCTTTTATCGGCCGCAAGGATTACACCTTCTTCCGTCGTTAGTCCTAGGGTTGTGGTTCCTGTCTTTAGCTCATCCATTTCCTGATTGTCTGAAACCTGTTTATTCTGCATAGTATATCACTTCCGGAGAAGCCTGTTTAAACACAAGACTCTTGCTACAGTATGTAATCTCTACATTTAAATATGACCGGAAGCATTCCCGTACCCATTTAAATAGGTTTTGTTTCATAACCAGGACATGACGAATACTCCAACAACGGGTGGACGTTTTATTGGATGCCGCCTTGAGAAGGGTGGATGCGTTCTACAATGCAGCTAACACAGCTGTAAACAGATACAGTAAAAACTTCAACAAATTTTCTAACAGGAGGTCTTCTCAGTGAGCGTATCGTCCAACCAGGACAACTCACAGGGCTCGAGCCCAGGTCTGGACTACGATGAGGTTCTCGATACTGCAACGGAGCAGTTCCGGGAAAACTTCCGGGAGAACTCTGGGCCCACGGTGATGGGTGTAGAGAGTGAGACACCGATCGTCGACGAAGATGGCGTAATGCCGCAGGCTCCCGGGTACCAAGACGTCATCAGCGAGGGACTCTGGGAAAGCATCGAGGGCGAGCTGGAGGAAAACGTAGACGGTTACGGACAAGAGTTCAGATTCGAGCTTGATGAGGTCAAGGAAGATGGCCACGGCGAGAAAAGACCGGTAGAACTCAGTCTGGAAGGCGAGGAAGGCTTGGTGGATACACCTACAACAGACTGGGATCTTGGAGGCCAACTGGAAAATGACTCCGGAGCCATGGAAGTGGGTAGAAACGGAGAGTTCGGTACCTTGCTTGATATCCTGACAAGCTTCAAGTCAGGAGCCGCAAAGTATCTTGCCGAAAACAAAGACCTCGGGTTCGCAGAACAGGGACTCACCAGACAGTTCAGGAACCCGGAAGAAGTTCCAGAGGAAGCGGTAGGGCGAGGCGAATGGGAAGACAAATCCAGAGAAGACGCCCGAGAGTTTGCAGAGGAAGCCGGTGATCTCTTCACTTCGGTAAAGTACTACGTCGACTATGTAAGAACTATATTTGGCCTCCAGGTTCTCGAAAACATGTTTGGAGGATCTACACAGCTCACCTCAGGTCTGTGGAGCGATAACGGAGAGCTTGACGTAGACCGGAAAGTAGGGGAGGAAATGCCTTACCGGGTAGTGCTTGAAGGCGCCTTTGATACACTGACCTCGAACGTTTCTGCACAAGGTGAGGACCGTCACACCAACGTCAACGAATGGTACTGGGGAAGGACACATGAACAACATGTCACGACCAGAGAAGATGTAGACGAGAACCCTCGAGACAGGATGGGTACCCCGTGGGAGATGATACAGCAGGTTCAGGAAAGTGAGGACAGCCTCGAAGGCATGGTAGACCATTACATGTCCCAGCATAACATGGTCTGGATATCTCCCCCCGACGAGGAGTACGTCGAGATAGAGGGCGAACCTGAAGAGTACGACCACGAGGAATATAAGCTCCTTGCCGTAGATCCAGAAGGTCCGAAGACTCCGAAAGAGTTCATAGAGGACGGAGAGGTAAGTTTCTCGAAGATCGTATCCGACGAAGACGGCAACCAAAAGACCGTCAAGGGAACTATAAATCTCTCCGATATGGACGAGGAAGAAGCCAGACAGTACCATATGGAGAACCTGGCTGGTGCACACCTCCCGGGCATTCACCATGACGTGAGGCCAAAGTTCGACATAGGCGCCTTCGAGTTCAGAAACTCCAGACAGAACTACGGGTCGGAGCCCAGCGTCGCACTTGCAAAGGCCGCACTGATGCCACACGGAGACAAGATAGTTGAAACCCTGGAATCCTACGGCATAGACCCTTCAGATCCAGAGACTGTTCCGGACTACGGAAACGACGAATTCTGGAGAGATGTATTCGAGGATCTCTACGACGAAGAGGTCATGGAAACCGCCGAGGAGATGGCTCCTGGATACGCCGAGGAAATGGCGGAATATGTAGAGGCACAGCTTGACCCAGAGCAAAGCTACGACCAGAAGGCGGTGGCGGAGTGATGATGCCTGCTTCGGACACGGAGATAAGAGACTCCAGCCATCCCATCACCGGGTTTAAACGTCTCGGAAACCAAGTAGAGAGGGTGAAACCATGAAGACCGGTGAAATTGCAAAGGAGCTTGTAGGATTCAAGACTTTATCTCCTGTAGAGGAACCTTCCGTATTCGAGTACGTGAAAGGGCTTCTGGCGGAACACGGAATAGCCTCGGAGATACATGAGGTCGACGGAGTATACAGCCTGACAGCTTCTACGGGAGACGGAAAACCTCATATCTGTCTCAGCGGGCACCTAGACGTTGTAGAGCCTGAGGGACAGTGGTCTGTCACAGACCCGTTCAATCCTGTAATCGAGGACGGCAGGCTCTACGGCCGAGGAGCGACAGATATGAAGGGAGCGGTCGCAGCCCAGATAAAGACCCTGATAGATCTCCACAGGGACGAAGACTTCGATGGCAGGGCAACACTGATGGCTACCGGCGACGAAGAGATAGGGGGAAACAGAGGTACAGAAGCTCTCATCAATGACTCGGAGGAAGAGTTCGACTATGCTCTGGTGGGCGAGCCTACTGATCTCAACGTCCAGGTAGGTGTCCGTGGCGTACTGTGGCTGAACGTCAGACTTCGGGGCGAAGGAATACATGCCTCGAGAGCACAGCTGGCAGAGCTCAACGTTATGGAAGAGCTCCCCGAGGCCCTCGAAAGACTGAACTCGTTTGAGCCCGGTCACAGCTACTCCGGTGATCTGCCAACTCCGTCCTTCGAAGTCACGAAGATAGACTCAACCGATACGTACAACAGCGTCCCGGGAGAGGTCAAGATAGGTATAGATACAAGATACGTCCCTACACAGAAGCCTGAAG